>JBGOVH010000323.1:0-4293 GCA_041478005.1 Terriglobia bacterium
GGGAAGTTTTCTCGACCTCTTCGAAAGATGTTCTACTAACGTCACAAATTACGGTGACAATTCTTCTGCTCGCTTCGTTGGAAACTCCCCCCTCACCCCCGGCCCCTGAAGGTGTGAAGGAATTGTAGTAACGACTTCAGTCGTTCCAGACTCGGGCTGAAAAGAAACGACTAAAGTCGTCACTACAAGCCTTCTGTACGCCCACTCGTTAATTTTTTCACACTTTCAGGGGCCGGGGGTGAGGGGCTTTCGTCACTGAATTCATACGGAACTCAATAGGACTCATTGGGCATTGGGACATCACTTAGCGAAAAAACCAAGCTCACTAAAACTCAAAAACCGACATCACTCACAACTGAAGGGGTGCCGGTTTTCTTGGGTAACAACAATCAAACTAGAGTGGCTTAGCTTCATATCCAGAACACTCCAGTATTCCTTGACAAACCCATCCAATACCTAAGATCAAATTGAAGTCTCATTGAGGTCGCTCTAAATTGACTCTGTTCTCAAGCAACAAAACCTATTTTACACTTTCCCGCGCTATTTTTGAATTATCTATATGGAGTTTCCTTTGTCAACAGTCAAAATCAGAGTGTCAGATAGTCGTTGACAGCACCAAGGGGCTTTCTGTATCTTACGGCCCAATCAGGGCGCGTAGCTCAGTTGGTACGAGCGCTACCTTGACACGGTAGAGGTCATCGGTTCGATCCCGGTCGCGCCCACCATGTCAACTTCACTACCAATCATCGATTCATCAACAATTCCCATGTCAAGCTCCGACCGGGCTTATGAAACAGTTCCTGAATCTCAGCCCCATTAAGAGGACAACGGGCATGTGGACATCATCGCAGGTCATTCCCTTTGGACTTCAAGAGGGCTGCCGATTCCGGAGGGTTGGGCTTTCGACGCCGATGGGCAGACTACCACCAGCGCAGCCAAGGCACTGGACGGGTTGCTGCATCCGATCGGCGGATACAAAGGAACCGGCCTGGCTTTAGTGATGGGAATTCTCTCGACACTGCTCCCGGACGCCAGCTATGGAACAGAACTTGGGAACATGACGGATGGACCCAGAGCCGGCCAGGACGGCCACTTTTTTCTGGCGTTACGAATAGGGGCCTTTGTCGACATCCTCCATTTCAAACAGCGCGTGGACCAGATCATTCGGCAGATCCAGGGCAGCCGCCGTGCTCCAGGCTTCGAGCGCGTCTATCCTCCCGGCCACCTGGAGACCGAAACCGAGCAACAGTACCATCGTGACGGAATTCCGCTCAACTCCAGCACACTTCGAGACCTCATGCAGGCAGCGATCGAGCTCGGAGTGGATGTGTCCCCGATTCGAGGAGACGATCGTGCCTAGCTACTCTTGTTCCGCTTGCTCCCCCTGTTGAAGAACCTGCGCTATCTCCTCCTCACCGCGGCTGGCCACGAGTCGTTCCACAATAGCAGTTGCCAACTCGGCCACGGTAGGGGACTCGAACAGCAAACGCAAGGGTAGATTGAGTGAAAAGGCCTTGCCCAGGCGCGAGATTACCTGAATGGCCAACAGCGAATGGCCCCCCAGCTCGAAGAAGTTCTCCTCCACTCCGATCTGCGGCACCTTCAGCACCTCGGCCCAGACGCAGGCTACCATTTCCTCAAAGGGTGTGCGCGGAGCTTGCACGGGATGGTCTCGTTTTTCCTTTTCCTTTAGACTGGGGGCGGGCAATGCCAAACGGTCGATCTTGCCGCTCGATGTCAGCGGCAAGGCATCGAGGAAAATCAGCTTTGACGGAACCATAAAATCCGGGAGCCGATTCTTCAGGAAGCGACGCAATTCCTGGCTGGATGGAGGTGTTTTTCGGTCGGCCACCACGTATGCCACTATCTGTCGCTCCTCGCTGGAGTCTTCCCACATTCTGGCCGCAGCTGAACGAACCTCCGGATGGTCCGTCAGGACCGCTTCAATCTCGCCCAATTCAATTCGGTATCCGCGCAATTTCACCTGCTGATCGAGACGTCCCAAGTACTCCAAATTGCCATCTGGCCGATAGCGAACCACGTCTCCTGTCCGATAGAGCCGCTCTGTTGGAAGCTGGCCAAAAAGACTGGGCAAGAATTTCTCGGCGGTCAACTCCGCCCGGTTCAAATATCCCTTGGATATTCCTTCGCCGCCGAGGAAGAGCTCCCCTGGCATCCCAATTGGAACCGGCTGCAGGTGACGGTCCAACACATAAGCCTGGACATGCGGCAAAGGCCGGCCAATAGGCACTTCACCCATCGATCTAACATCCCCAGCAAGGGAGTCTGCTTCCCAGCTAGCGGCAACTACTGTCGCTTCCGTTGGGCCGTATGTATTGACCAGCCGGACCCAGGCGGGTCCACGCTCTCGCCAAGTCACCAACCGATCCGGGATCGCCCTCTCTCCTCCAATTATTAAAAGCCGCAAACAGGAGGGAAAGGCCAGAGGCCCGACTTCGAGGTGCGCAGCTAGTTCATGCCAATATGCGGTCGGCAAACTCAGAACGGTAATTCGCCACTGCTGGCATTTCTGCAGAAATTCAGCTGGTGAAGCAAGCATGGATTCAGTCCGAAGAACCAGTGTTCCACCCGCTGCCAAACAACAGAAGATCTCTTCAACGCTCGCATCAAAGCTGATTGAGGCAAATTGAAGGACACGGTCTTGGGGACTGATTTCGTAAGTTCCCCTGGCGCTCCTGACATAACTTCCTAAAGCGCGATGACTGATCATGACCCCCTTGGGTTGTCCGGTGGATCCAGAGGTGTAAATCACATAGGCCAGGTTCTCAATCCCAGACCCGCTCTCGGGGCTCAACTCAGAACCCGGCAGAGTATCAAGGAGACCCTGGTCAAGGCAGACCAGAGCGGGCGGGGCTGTGGGGAAGGGGATGAGTCGCGAATCCGGCTCGGGACGAATCATTGAGGGCAATCCCGCCAACTCCTGCTGGTACCTGGCTTGTGTCAGGATCACAACAGGTCGTGCATCTCTTAGAATGAAGTTAAGCCGTTCCGGGGGATTGTCGGGGTCCAGGGGAAGGTAAGCTCCTCCTGCTTTGAGAACCCCAAGCAACGAGACGATCAACTCGATCGACCGCTCCATACAAATCCCGACGACAACTTCAGGCCCAACCCCTAACCGATTCAGTTCGCGGGCCAGACGATTCGAGCAGGCATCGAGCTGGCCATAGGTCAAGAGCCGCCCCTCCAACTCGACAGCCAACCCTGTTGGAAGCCATTGGGCCTGTTTCTCGATGAGCTTTTGGACGCATTCAACGGGCGTGCAATCGTGTCTCAGATTTCTGCTCCAATCGTGCAAGAGCCGATCCCGTTCCCAATCACTCATTAGCTGCAATTCCGACAGAGGGCAACCAGGATTTTGGACAACCCCCTCCAACAAGCACTTGTACTGATTCAGCATCCTGGCCGCTGTGTTCCCATCGAAGAGGTTTGGATCACATCGGAACAGGCAGAACAGCCCCTCTTTCCTCTCAGAGATCTCCATTTCCACCTGGAACTGGGGAGCACCGTAAACGATTTCAAAGCGCTGCGCCTCTACTCCAGTGAGGTGAGGAATACTTGTGGGAAGATTCCTGAAGTTGAAGAATGCTTGAAAGAAGGGGGTGCGGTTGAGATTGCGTGCAGGACGGAGTTCGTCCACCAGCTTTTCAAAAGGCAGTTCCTGATGGACATAGGCGCTTAGGGCCACCGTCCTCACGCGTCGTAACAACTCGAGGAAAGGAGGATCGCCGGAAATATCGTTTCTCATGACAAGCGTTTTGACAAACACTCCGATCAGTCCCTCCAGTTCTGCCCGGTCGCGTCCAGCCATCGTCGTGCCCACCAGTATGTCTTCCTGGTGGGAATATCTGCTGAGGAGGGAGACATATGCGGCCAACAAAGTCATGAAAAGGGTAGCATCCTGCTGCTGACTGAGTGTCTTCAGTGCGTCCACCAGACTCTTGTCAAGCAGGAGAGTTTCTCCCGCATACCCCATGGCTGGGTTCGGGTTTTTCCGATGATCGGCAGGCAACTTCAACAATTGTGTGTTCGCACCCAGTTGTTGCTTCCAGAAACTCAACTGCTTCTCAAGCGCCTCCCCCTGCAACCACTGCCGTTGCCAAGCCGCGAAATCCGGGTACTGCACGGGAAGTTCAGGCAGGTTGCAGGGAGAACCAGAGAGCAAGGACTTGTAGAACGCTTCGAACTCCCTCCAAAAAACGCCATCTGACCAGAAATCTGAGACAATGTGGTGGATCACCATGACAAGCACGTGATCATTCTCGGACAATTGGA
>JBGOVH010000512.1:0-3115 GCA_041478005.1 Terriglobia bacterium
ATTTTCTCTGTCCTTGGAATTCCTCTGGGGATCATTAGCAGACGCGGTGGGAAATCCTATGGGTTTGTGGTGAGCCTGGCAATCTTTCTCACCTATTTTCTCCTGCTCTCATTTGGTGAAAGCTTTGCGAGAAATGGACGGATTTCTCCTTACTTTGGTCCGTGGCTGGCCAATATTGTTTTCTTGTTCCTTGGGATATTCCTGATGATCGAGTCTGAGAAAGAGATTGGTTGGGCACAATTGTCCCGACCCTGGGGCCTTTGGTTTGCGCGTATTCTCTCTCGGTTCATTCCGCAGGGCGAGAGCCAAAGGACGCTTGGAGGAACTGGCAGTATTCAAAGCAAGCCGCGGAGACTACATCCAGCGCTACCGATGATCCTGGATAAGTACGTCATCAAAGGTTTCTTCAAGTATTTTCTGCTCGTATTAAGCTCATTCATTGTCATCTTCGTCGTCTTTACTTTTTTTGAACTGCTCAACGACGTGGTGAACAATCATATTCCCGCGATTGTCGTTATCAATTATTTCCGCTACTTATTACCACAAATCGCCTATTACATGGTCCCCATGAGCGTTTTGGTTGCGGTGCTGGTGAATTTCAATGTCCTTACCCGAACATCACAAATCATTGCCATGAAAGCATCAGGCATCAGCCTCTACCGAATCTCAGTCTCTGTTTTGTTGGTTTCTGCGGCGGTCAGTGGTTCGTGTTTCCTTTTACAGGAATACGTCTTGCCGAGGTGCAACCAAAAGCAAGATGCTTTGCGTGACACGATCAAAGGCCGAAATCCGCAGACTTATCTGCGTCCAGACCGAAAATGGATGATGGGCGAACAGAGCAGGATTTTCAATTACAACTTTTTCGATGAAGACCGAAATTTATTCGGGGATATAACCGTTTTTGAATTCGAGCCAGAGAGTTTTGAAATCATTCGCCGGATCTATGCCTCTCGAGCGGTGTGGTTGGAAAGCCAGAAGGAGTGGGTTTTCAAAGATGGATGGTCACAAGGATTCAAAAAGCAACAAGCGATTCAATCAGAGTTCGTCCAATTTGACAAAGCCAGGTTCCCTGAGATACGGGAGGATCCGCGCTACTTTAAGAAGGAAGTCAAACAATCTTCGCAAATGAGTTATCGGGAACTTCAGAGCTATATCAACGACCTAAAGCAAAGCGGGTTTGATGTTGTCCGGCTGACGGTCGCGCTCCACAAGAAAGTATCTTTCCCTGCGATCAGCCTCATCATGTGTATGATCGCGATTCCCTTCTCGTTTTCAACGGGAAAGAGAGGATCCCTCTATGGGATCGGATTGAGCATCTTGATCGGAATTATCTATTGGGTGATGCTGGAGTTTTTCGAGCAGGTGGGCGGTGCCGGAAAGCTTGTGCCGTTTCTGGCGGCCTGGGCGCCAAACTTCATCTTTGGAGCCAGCGGGATTTACTTCTTATTCACGATCCGAACGTGAGGAAGCCCGTCGTTATTGGCTTCAAGTGTAATGCCTCTGAAGGTGTGAAAAAATTGGGAGCATCGTAGGGAACGGACGCTGTTCCGTTCCTTGTTGAGTGACGGAACCATTTGAAATCAGTGCTCCGTGGCACCGGGGAACGCTACGGCGAGCGTTCCCTACAGCCGATTCAGCAATTTTTTAAAAGCGCCTAACGTACCCTACAAGAATCCTAGGTTCCTTCAGACCAGGACGCCAGATAAGTCTCCTGCTCCGGTGTCAGTACATCAATGGCCGTCCCCATGGATCCCAGCTTTAGACGAGCAATCTCTTTGTCGATGGCTGTCGGCACCGGATAAACTTTCTTTTCCAGGGTCTCATGGTTCTTAGCCATATACTCGGCAGAAAGGGCCTGATTTGCGAAGCTCATATCCATGACTGAAGCGGGATGCCCTTCAGCACTGGCTAGATTGATGAGTCTTCCTTCTCCCAGCAGGAAAATCTTTCTTCCATCCCCCAAGACATATTCCTCCACAAACTCTTTCGCTTCCTGATGACTTTTAGACAAAGACTCCAGTGCAGGAATATCAATCTCAACATTAAAGTGGCCTGAGTTACAGAGAACCGCGCCATCTTTCATAACCGCGAAGTGCTCCTTTGCAATAACTTTCTTGTTTCCCGTTACAGTCACAAAAATGTCTCCTAATGGGGCTGCTTGTGCGATGGGCATGACTTGATAGCCATCCATGACAGCTTCAATGGCCTTGGTTGGATCGATTTCGGTGACGATAACCTTTGCGCCTAATCCACGAGCGCGAGAAGCAACACCACGTCCACACCATCCATAACCACAAATCACGACGTTCAAGCCAGCGATGAGTAGGTTGGTCGCACGAATGATCCCGTCCAGAGTAGATTGGCCGGTTCCATAGCGATTATCAAAAAGGTGCTTGGTATCGGCATCGTTCACAGAAATTATAGGAAACTTCAGAACTCCGTCTTTGGCCATGCTACGCAGCCGGATGACTCCTGTCGTCGTCTCTTCAGTTCCCCCGAGTATGTCCGATAGAAGATCTCGCCGACTGGAGTGGATGGTTGAAACCAGGTCGGCGCCATCGTCCATCGTGATGTGGGCTTTGTGGTCGAGTGCCGCGGTAATATGAGAATAATAAGTTTTGTTGTCTTCCCCTTTAATCGCAAACACTGGAATTCCATAATTCTGCACCAAGGATGCAGCCACATCATCCTGAGTGCTGAGAGGATTTGAAGCACACAAGACGACGTCAGCCCCGCCGTCGCGCAAGGTCGTAATCAAGTTGGCCGTTTCTGTCGTCACATGAAGACAAGCTGAAACTCTGAGTCCCTTCAAAGGAGTTTCCCTCAAGAATCGCTTGCGGATCAACTCCAACACCGGCATGGATCGGGAAGCCCATTCGATGCGCTTCCTACCCTTCTCGGCAAGCTTCAAATCTTTCACATCGGCTGCTATTTCTGTACCCTTTGACATATTTAAAAGAACTCCTTCATCAAGAAAAAATGCCCAACTAAAGGCCCGAGATTAGCATAGAATATAAGCAGTGTAAAGCAGCGCTGGAAGGGCCGGAAGTGCGAAAGAAGCGGCCCCCGTTAGTTTGAAATATTACATCAATGTCTCTATAGTGTATTGGAATAG
>JBGOVH010000064.1:0-9294 GCA_041478005.1 Terriglobia bacterium
ACTAAAATAGCCGATTCTGTAGGGTGCGTTAACCGCAGTGTGGCGTAACGCACCACAACCTAGTATTACTCTGTGAAGTCGTTATTGGGTGGCAGACATGGCGCTTTTGGCGATGTCTGCGTCCTGGTTCGCAAACAGCGCGATGTGTCTGGAGTTTCTACATTTTGACGGCGGAATCGAAGACGTCAACGTCCCCCCCTTGAACAAGGGGGGACTTCAGGGGGGTCTGATACGATGGCTCGCGTTTACAACCGAACCTCCGAGAAGCCGAGACGCCAGCTCCACCGCCGCGAAACGTCCAAGGCTGAGGAGGTTTTATGGTCGAACCTCAGACGTCGTCAAATGCTGGGCTACAAGTTTCGACGACAATACAGCGTGGCAGCTTATGTGGTCGACTTCTATTGTCCCACGGCACGTCTGGCGATTGAGGTCGACGGTGATAGTCATTTCCAGCAGGGGTCTGCTGCGAGAGATGAAGCCAGGCAAGCCGCCATTGAGTCGTTTGGCACCCACTTCTTGCGTTTCAGGAATGTTGAGGTCTTTGAACATCTTGATGGGGTGTTGACGGCAATCGAGAGACACCTGCTGGAGTTGAGAGCGAAGCAATGAACCCCCCTGAAGTCCCCCCTTGTTCAAGGGGGACTCTTTGAAAAAAGCAAGGGAAAATGTAGAAACTCCAGACACATGGCAAGCAGCGCCATGTGTGCGCCACCCCGGAGGTCTTATAAGACTTAACACAGTAATACTAAGCAGCCGGCTTCAAGCCGCAGAATCAAACTGCGACTCTGTGCTACGGCATAAGAAGAGGGGAAAGAACAATACGTCGGGAGTCTAAGGAGATCCATGAATCTTGCTCAACTAACCAAAACTTACGATTTCACCGGCCGGATTGCTGTTGTGACGGGGGGCACCGGGGTTTTGGGACGAGAAATGAGCAGAACGTTAGTGGCTTGTGGCGCTAATGTTGTCCTTTTAGCTAGGAATCGAGAAAAAGCCGAGGCTCTTGTGAAGGATATATCTGGTCCAGGCCGGGTGATGATTGTTCCTGGAGATGTTCTCAAGAAAGATACCTTGGAAGAGTCTGCCCAGAAAGTGATAGCCGAGTTTGGCCGGCTGGATTGCCTCATTAATGGGGCCGGAGGAAATCATCCCCAGGCGACAACGAGCCCCAGCCTGCCATTCTTTGATGTGCCTGAAGAGGCCTTGCGGTTTGTTGTGGACTTGAACCTTTTAGGTGTGATTTTTCCCAGCCAGATCTTTGGCAAGCGGATGGCGGAAAACGGTGAAGGGGTTATCGTCAACATCTCTTCGATGGCAGGGATTCGGCCGCTCACTCGCGTCATGGGCTACTCGGCAGCCAAGGCAAGTGTCAGCAACTTCACCCAGTGGTTGGCCGTCCATATGGCAACGGAATATTCGCCCCGCTTGCGGGTAAACGCCATTGCCCCTGGCTTCTTTCTGACCGAGCAGAACCGTTTTTTGCTCACCGATAAGGAGACTGGAAAGTTGACCCCTCGCGGACAGAGCATTCTGGATCACACTCCCATGCGGCGATTCGGTGACCCGGCGGATTTGCTTGGGACGTTACTCTGGTTGCTCTCACCCGCGTCGGCGTTTGTCACTGGCATCGTGGTGCCAGTGGACGGAGGCTTTTCAGCTTTCGGCGGAGTGTAAAGGTCACCTTAACTTATCCGTCTCAGTTCCTCATTCACAGCCGAGTTCTTCGTTGTAGTTGTTCTCCCCATTGCCTTCCCAAAGCGCCATCAGGACATCCTTGAGTTCTCTTATCGTCACCGCAAACGCCATCTGATTTTTAAATCTCAATAACCAAACTAAAGGATTTCTAGATTTCACCGATGAATCTGCATAAGTGAAAGCTTGGCCGAATTCTCTTGAGTCTTGCAACAACAAAACATGATAACTGCTCTCGAGGAAAGAGATTTATGTGACCAAATGGTCGAAGCGGAATTATTGTTGGAGTATCGCAACTTCGATGAGGCTTCCGTTCGTCTAGAGAAAATTCTATTGGAACATCCGGAATATCTTCCTGCCAAAGAAGCCTTGGAACAGATCTGCAGGTTAACGGGTCAAACCAAGAAATCGCAAGACATGCAAAAAGAGATCAGGGCTCTTACAGACCGAAGAGCCAAAGAGCACCTCTCGACATCTGCAAGGGAAGAGTACAGCAAGATTGAAAGACGCCGGTTTTCAGAAAAAGTTGAGCACTTGACCAAAGTCATTTATCAAGGGCGGACAGTAGAAGAAGTCCTGAGTAACACCGCCACTGAATTATTGGATATATTGAAATCTGATCGCTATTTTGTATTTCTGGTTGATGAGGATAAATCCAGCCTCCAACATTATGAGTATTGTCACTGCGATGTGCTACCCTGTCTCGATCAGTCGACAACAGAACTTATGCTGGGCTGGCTCGAGGGGCTGAAGAATGTGGGGACACCGACGGTTCTATTGAAGCTGCAGTCCGATCCTGTTTGGACCGAGTCTCGCTCTTTATTGGAACAACATCAGATCCATGGCATGATGGCTTTCCCGCTGGTTCATAAGTCAATCACAATGGGGTGGCTGGTGGTACAACAGTGTGTCCCCTACTACACCTGGGACGAGGATGATCTGACCCTGTTCTCAGCGGTCAGTGGACATTTGGCCTCAGCAATCCAAAGCTTGCGCATTTTTGGCGTTCTTCAGGAGAAGGCGTATACGGATAATTTGACAGGGCTCTACAATCGCCACTTTCTTCAGGAACGTCTATTAGTGGAACTGGGCAATGCTCAGCGTTTGGGCTATCCGTTGTGCCTGGCGTTGTTGGATATTGATCACTTCAAGCAGATTAATGACACCTATGGCCATCTAGTCGGAGACAGCGTCCTTGTAAAACTAGCCTATCTTCTTAAGACAAATGTTCGCAAAGGTTGTGTTGTTGCACGGTGGGGCGGGGAGGAGTTCCTGGTTGTTTTTCCCAGACTCGAATTGGAGGCAGTCGCGTTCACCATGGATCGTTTCCGGGAGAAAGTGTGTCAAACTATCGAGATTGAAGGGCGAAGTATCAGTATCAGTGTTGGTGTGGCTCAAGCTGACTTGGCAAACTTTCAATCCATCGAGCACACCCAAAGTGCGCTCATTCATGAGGCGGACAATCATCTTTACTCAGCTAAGAGAAATGGCCGGAATCAGGTGATATTTGGAACCCCAACAGCAGCAGCTAGTCTTCTCAGCGAACACTCATTTAGCTCAAGCCAGGGCGCCGATTTGCTTCATGGAGCTATTTGATGTCACAAGTTTCGTTTCTGAAACTGCCATAAAGCGATTCCCAAAGCGACTGCCGTGTAAGCTGCGGCCCAGATGACCATAAAATGGCTAGGCACAGAGGCCGGAGAAAAAGGAGTTAAGTGCAGATCCCGCATCAGCGGCGGTTGCATATGATAGGCGGCGAGCTGCCACAGAGACTCACTGGGCACAACCAGGCTTGCAAGAATACCAATGTATCGTGTCGTCGAGTTTCCCACCAGCGTGCCAATCTGTTCCATCCATCCGCCGATGAAGGCCAGACCGTACAAACCGAAGACCATCACTCCGTTCGTAATGGTGCTCAATCGGGTTCCGCCGGCAATCGAAAGTGTTAATAGCAAGGTGCCTTCGAGCAACATAAGCGAAACTCCTGTTCCGACATTCGGAGGCACAAACTTTCCGATGATTCGCACCACGAGCAAGATCCCGCCAATCATCAGAGTTAGGTACATCAGTAGAACTATAAAGAAACCAAGCCATTTCCCCAGCAGAATCTCAGAACGGTGTATGGGTTTAGTGGCCAGCGTCTGGATCACCCCAGAATCGATTTCGCCGGAAACCGTATCCACCGGTGTGAGCACTGCCGTCATGATCATCAGGAAGTTCACGGCATAGAATCCGGCCAGGACGGCGTTACTCAAAACGAACCGTCGCTGCTGAGGCGGCATCTTTTTCTCCGCCTCCAGGCTTTTATTAATGAAGTGAAATCCCGTCGCAAACAGGGACAGAAAGGCCAATCCGAGAATCAACATTGCCAGCAGTATCTTCCGCCGGCGCGCCTCGTGGACCGTAAGATGTGCAATTGTTAGTAAGCCACGCATTCGTCTAACCTGGCCTTTCGTCCTCACCCATGATTTCGAGAAACACGGTTTCGAGCGATTTTCTGGTGGCACCCAGCTGATAAACTTTTACCCCGCGATTCACCAACCAGCAGGCAATTTCGGGAAGCTTGTCTTCGCCACTCACCTGGAGTCTGACATGCCCATTATGGAGTAGAGGTTTGCCCCCGAATGCACTCAACCCGGCCAGAATTTCCGAAGTGATTGGCCCAAGTTTGAGCTCGACATCCACGCGGTCTTTCTGCTCATGAAAGGCCATCTCACGCACCACCCTACCTTTCTTTACAAAGGCCACGCGGTCACAAGAGATCTCGACTTCGCCCAGCAGATGTGAGTTCAAGAAGACTGCGGTCCCTTGGGCCCGCAACTCCTTGATGATATCGCGAACCAGCAGCCGGCCCAGTGGATCGAGCCCCGAAGTCGGCTCATCAAGAAACAATAGCTCGGGCTCATTAAGCAGCGCTTGTGCGAGTCCAATTCGCTGCAGCATCCCCTTGCTGTACTCATGCATTTTGCGATCTGCCGCATCCATCAGGTCGACCCGGGCGAGTAATTCCTCAATGCGAGCGGCAAGCGGGTTCGACTCCATATGATAAAGCCGGCCATGAAAGCCTAAGAACTCGCGTCCCGTCAGCCAGTCATGGAAACGAAAATGTTCCGGCAAAAAACCTATTTTCCCTCGTGCCTTTATATCGCCCAAAGGCGCGCTCAGCACTTGAGCCTCACCCGAAGTAGGCTTCACCAAGCCGAGCAGCATCTTAATCGACGTTGTCTTGCCGCCGCCGTTCGGGCCCAAGAAACCAAAAACCTCACCCCGCCGGACTGACAGGGTGAGGTCGGAAACTGCCGTTTTTTCACCAAATTGCTTGCGCAATCCGCGGGTTTCGATGACGCAATCAGCCATTCTTCTCTTATCCACCCTTCAGGAGGCCTTCAATGTTCTCCCCGGGCTATTCCATATTTACAGCGAATTCGCCATTTCCAGAAGCTCGAAGCTTCTTATCCCGCCTGACAGCGCATAAACGATTCCGCCTTCCGACCAGAGCAAGACCGACGGATTTCGACCTCGGCTGTAGTTGGATTCGATCAGCAGCCCGGTATTCCCGTGCACATCAACCTCATGGAACGAAGCGGCATCAGCCGGGACGGGAACCAGCAGCGTGCTGTGCCAATCAATGGAATAGGCAAACTTCTGGGCTTCATCCGAAGACAAGCCGGCAATGCGCAGGACGATCTCGACGATCTGAGGGAGATACACACCCTGCGGCAGAGAGATTTCAGGAGAACGTGACTGCATGAGCATGATCTCGGTCTTCCCTTTAGCGAACAGGGCCGATACAACTGGAGGAATATTCACTGTAACGGTTGTGCCATTCAGTTGTTGTGGTGCTTGCACATCCATAATCCCTAAGAGATCCAGGAGCTCTTGCAGCTTTGCGGTATCCGCAATAAAACGAACGGCCCCTCCATCCTGCACGCGAATCTCTGCTTGGGTTATGCCGTTGGGCAGTGAATTAGGAAGGCGGACGGGTATGCCAGCTATTTGCTCGGCCACCCTCGGATCATCGACAATGATCGGCTTTCCGGGTTCCTTCAAGACCTGGATGTTACGGCTAAGTAATGCCTGGAAATCGATTTTGCCCTCTCTGAGCTGCTCCAGCTGCTGGAGCCGGGCGGGATTGATTGAAACAGCCGCAAACCGCTGGATGCGAAACAGGTCCAGGAAATGCTGAGCGGCGGCGCGCACTGATGGGAAGGTGAGCAGGATTGCCGATACCACAAGCACGCTAAGCGGTGCCAGGACTGGAGTCCGCCACAACGAGAACGAGGATCTAGCGGGGACAGGCCCAGACGCCGACTGTTCACTAAGCCTAGCGAGGAGAGATTTTGCAAATTCAGGGCGAGGCGCCTCCTGAAACTCGTAAAGAAATTTGTCTTCCATGACTTCTCCTTATTCCTTCACCTGCCATTGGGCACGAAGGTCAAGAATCGTCCGATGCATGATAGTGCCGACATTGGATTCACTCAGGCCGGTAATTTTGGCAATGGCGCGGTTGGTGAGGCCAGAGCCATATTTGAGCGCAAGCAATTCACGCTCTCGATTTGAGAGCCTGGACAGGAAGTTGGAAAGTTGCCTGAAATCAGAGCGTCGTATCGCAGAGCTTTCCGGCGTTTGTCCATCGGTTTGATCTGCAATTTCCTCTAATGAGAGATCTTTTCGGTATCGGCGAAAGTAATCGGTAGCAACATTTCGAGCGATCGTGAACAGCCAAGTCGAAAAGGCTGACAAATCGCGCCGATAACGGTGGCGAAAGCGCCAGGCTTTTTCAAAAGTGACTGAAGTTAGATCCTCTGCAACTGCCCCCTCTCCCACGCGAAAGCGGAAAAAGTTGTAGACGCGCGGGAGTTGTTCGGTGTACAGCGCCTCCCAATCCACTTCTTTCGCAGCAGAAGTAAAAGGGAGAAGCCAATTCAAAGCAGAAGATCGGGTCGTCTCAGTGCTCATTCGACAGAATTATACGAACGGGAAACGAAAGTATCACAGGAAATTAGCAACTCGCAGGCACGGAATGGTGGATCCCAGCATTTTGCATGCGACTTGGCCACAAAGCCGGCTCGAAACATGGTTCCCTCGAGTTCAGCCTAACTTGAGCTCACCGGATTGGCACGAGCGCAGCGACTGACAATTTCGGTGCAGCGATTTGTTGGGCGGCCTTTCCTGGTTCCTACCTATCTTCGGACAGCGGCTCCGTGAACTTAATCTCATTCCCCGAGGGATCGTTTACACGGAATTCACGGTTTCCCCAAGGCTGACGTACGATCTCCTGCGACACATGAGCACCACGCTGCTGAAGCTCGGCATACAGCTCATCGAGTCCATGAGTGAAGATATGCATCGACGCAGGAGAATGGTTACGGACGTGATCCTGGAACAAGTGAATCGCAACGTTGTCACGCTCGACGATAGCGTAATCTCCCTCGGGCATTTGCATGGCAACGCGGAAGCCAAGCTTCTTCTCGTAGTGGTCGATGGAGCCCCGCAGATTGGAAACTGGGATTTCCGGTGCAATCCTTGCAAGCTTCGCCATTAAGTTCTCCTCCTTTGCGCGGGCGCCTAACGCCTCGTTAGGCTTCATCTTGGTTTCAGCGCGACCAGCTGACAGGCCCCATACTCGGATACGGTACCTTCGCGCGAAGGCGACAGGGTTCCCCGTTACCGTTGCTTCATGCGGCGGTTGAACGTAGCAATCGCGGCCAGGAGTGCCCACGTTAGACCCGTGACGACAACAAACGTGAACAGGCAGAAAACGAGCCAGAAAACCCACGCGGGGCTTTATGGCCCAAGAACTAGGGAGAACAGGATCAGTGATGGCACGACCAGAGCAACTGCAAAAGGCGACGCCACACCACAAGTACTTTGGTGGATGTTGCCGCAGGCACTGGCGAAGAGGGCGAGCGGACCCACAGCTGCGGCTGACATAAGTGCTGCC
Organism: Terriglobia bacterium; assembly: GCA_041478005.1. Classification (GTDB taxonomy): domain Bacteria; phylum Acidobacteriota; class Terriglobia; order Versatilivoradales; family Versatilivoraceae; genus JBGOVH01. The sequence goes on from JBGOVH010000064.1 coordinate 7,637, forward strand.
CACATGAGGCGACTCGGAAGATGTGCGCGGCGCATGGATTCTCGGTTCCTAACGGCTTCGGGGTCAGCCGCCGTGCTTCTCAGCGATCGGCTGCCGCCCGTTTGTTAAGCAGGGCACTCTAATCATTGATAACGTCGAATAGCCGGTCCCTCTGCTCGTACAGATTGGCCGCCGCTCCCAGGGCGACTTCGTAAGCGTCGCTCTCAAGCGCCGTCACGACGCCTTGGGCGACCGCCTTGGCGCTCATCGTGTAGTCGTTTTCGTCGGGCCGCCGGCGACGGCCGCCTAGCTCGGTTGGAACGATCGGCGGTGCAATCTCGAACACTCGCACTCGGGTGCTGCGGAGCTGGTACCGCAGCGACAGGCTCAGCGAGTGAATCGCGGCCTTCGTCGCGCAGTAGACAGGAACTTGGGCCAACGGAGTGAACCCGAGGCCCGAGGAAATGTTGACGATTGCCGCCTCGGTCTGCTTCTCCAGTACTGGGATCAGCAGGGCAGCTAAGTGGATCGGCGCGGCAAGATTGGTCGCGAGTTCCTCATCCGCCAGCGGCAGGTCCCGAGGACCCTTGAGAAAGTTGACGGCACGTTGGATGCCGGCGTTGTTGACCAGGATGTTCAGTGATGGAAGACGCTTCTCTAGCCACTGCAGCAGAGAGTACCTCGAGGCGGTTCTCGAAACGTCGCAGACCTTCACCTGCAACTGAGGGATGTTCCGCTTAGCGGCCAGTAGTTTGGCCCAACGGCGGCCACAGATGGCGACAGTGTTTCCCTTCGCGACCAAAGCCTCAGCGAGCGCCAGGCCGATGCCAGTCGCGCCTCCGGTGATCAGGACTGTGTTACCGGACACCTTCAAGATGGGACCTCCAAATGCCTGGATGCGTCACGCCGAGCCTATGGAACACGCCGCCCAACGGCCATAAGCTCACCGGCTTTTTGCCGCAACGAACTCTTGCAAGCTACCGAAAACCGGAGCGGCAAAAAGTCCGGTGAAGCGCCAGGTTAGGCCCCCGGTTAGCCATCTGTGAAGGAGGCTGGTCGTCTATCCCTACCAAATAAGCGTCTGACCAGGGGATGCAGTGTCTCGGTCTTTTTTGATTCAGACGGAAACGGGCGTGAGCTGATAGACTCGAGCAAGCTTCCCTGCCTTCTTTAGATCGCCACTCCGTAAGGCTTCACGTACTTCATCCAGCTTCTGTGCGTCTTCCACGGACAAATAGGGGGACCACCCCATGTCAGACTCAATCCACTCAATGTCGACCGCGGCGGCGTATTGTCCTTCATGGATGAACTTCGTGTGATGCCTTTTACTCATGACTTTCTCCTGAGAAAATCATCTGTCCACCGGCTTGGGTCGGGCCTATACGCGGTAACAACTGAACCTCGATGAACGGACCGTCTTCGTGCCGCGCGATGAAATCGATACCCCGATCATCAACTTCCGTTCTATAGACCTGAAAGCCGCTTCGTCGGTGGCCCGATCGGCAGGATCGCTGTCCTCGGCACCTGGACCCGCGACCTGCGCTATCATCCTCACCTCCACCTCCCCGCGGCTCCGACCCCCCTTTCCACTCCTAACTTCTGAAATCCAGCATGAGTGGAAAATCCAAATAGTCCCCCTCCCCTCCTCGGCGCGGCTGAGTTCAACCCTGGATTGTGTG
>JBGOVH010000028.1:0-11542 GCA_041478005.1 Terriglobia bacterium
CCCGTACGGCCATGTCCAGAGTATATTTCTTGCCGGAAGGAAGATATTCCCAGGGGGCATGAGGAAGGAGTGTATGGATAAAGTGGAGAGTGGGCTTCGAAGAGGGTTGAATTGAATTGATAAACTCCTTGAACACCTGTGGCCGATCCTCCCAATCCGTTAACTCTTCGAATTCACTCAAGGGATTGGCAAGATAACTTGTCCGAGTTGCATTCTGTCCAAAATTCTTCCACGAATGAGAAATATCCGGGAGTCCGTGCGTGAAGTCTGAAGGGAGGAGAATATACAAGTACAAGACTGCAACGTCAGATAGTAACCCATGCAGCCTCTGTTTCAAGGGAGTGCTTGGACTGCCGCAGAGGTCCTCCGGGCACAGCCTTGTATTATTCTCAACCACATGGAAACTATACGACTCACCCAGCAATCTGAACAGTGTCTTAGGATGGTCTTTGGCCTCCGGCAACAACTGGAGGTTCGGCCTTGGAAGCAGCCCATCTAGGATCGCTGGCAGAGAGTTCAGTGTGCCTTCACTAACGGTCGTGGCATTTCGGTACCAGGTCGCACAACGCGCCAATGCCGCAAAGTTGGGATAGAGATCAGGATCGACCTGCTGGTTCTCGTCTAGAAGGGAAGTCAGAGGGAATTCGTCAAATACCACCATGATGATGTTCGTGTTCGCCTTAAACTTAGGAGACGCAACACGAAATGATTTGGGGAATACGATTTTATAGACTGGAGAATGGAACAAAAAAAGAGCCGGAAAAATCAAAGTGGCTGGCCATAGAAAGATTAAGGACATCCTTTTGCTTCGCAGTCGCAAATAGACTAAAGAGAAGAAAAGGCCCAAGCATGTTGCCAGACACAGCGATACGATTCCATGGCCTCTTATGATCCGTTTTAGAATCGGGAGAATGATAGCAGCAAACAGGACGGCTACAAGCAGGGTGTGGATTGCTTGTTGAAGCCTAGATCCAAGCTTGTGAGCTGCAAGTTCCACCAGGAAAAATCCGGCAGGGAGAACCCAAGACAGGGTCAGAATGAGCAGCAGAATATCCAGTGGCTCGGATTTGTGTGCCACGAAGAATTCTGCGTTCCTGGACAACAAGTCAAAGAGTGGCTGTGCCAAGGCGAAACTCGAGAGGAGAAGGATGTCGAATAAATCAATTATCCGATCCTTGCTCAATCTCAGCTTCATTTCCACCCCTTTTTTTTCTTCATCATGCTCCACTACTCCTTTGATCAATTGGACAAATTCCGAAGGCCATCATAGGAACTTGATGCAAACCTTGTCAAGCAATGCAAACGGTTTCGCGGGGCCCCGTCAAAGTCCCGCAAGTGATCGAACTACAATTTGGCCTTTGCTCACGCGGGGGCTAGTGCGTGGCCTCTGCGCCATTCCGTAGCCTGACAGTCAGGGAGGGCGGAGAACTTTGACGGTGCCGTGATGAAGGCCCTGTCTTGAGCCTCTCCACCAGTCCTAGCACAGTATGAAGAGGTACTCTTATAAAATCTGATTGCAATAATGTTGCGTGACTTTCATAATCCCCGCATGAGTCGATACAGGTATCAACCCGTCGACAACAGCAAGTTGAGGAGTCGATCCATCGGCCAGCGTCAGGCAAAGGTGAATATAGAGAGTTTTGCCAAGGTGTATGAAAAGGGGGGCGGTATCGCTGGGTTTGTTGACTCGATCCCCCATATCCTTGCGGGAACAGATTTCAGGAAAGTGCTGGCTGCGGTATTGAATGCAAAGGAGAAACACAAGGCGTTGATCTGGGGCCTGGGAGCACATGTCATTAAATGTGGTCTCAATCCACTCTTGATCGATTTGATGCGTCATGGGTCTATCACTGCCGTTGCTCTGAATGGCGCCGGAGCCATTCACGATTTTGAAGTTGCGATGACCGGATCAACTTCAGAAGACGTTGAAAAGGAGCTAGAGACGGGCAATTTCGGCATGAGTCGGGAGACCGCTGAGTGGATGAACGAGGCTATCCAGACCGGCGTCAACCAAAACCTAGGACTCGGGGAATCCTTTGGGATGTATCTCGACAAGAACGCCGGACGATTTCCCCATTTGGAATCCAGCCTGCTTGCATCAGCGTACGCTCTGAAGATTCCTGTGACCGTTCATGTCGCCGTTGGAACAGACACGATCCACAACCATCCATCAACGGATGGCAGTCTGCTCGGGAAGGGCAGCTTGCAGGATTTTCGCCTCTTCACTTCGATTGTGAGTGACATGAATGACGGGGGGGTTTATTTCAACTGTGGCTCGTCTGTTATTTTGCCTGAAGTGTTCTTGAAGGCAGTTGGGTTGGTGCGGAATCTGGAGTACCCTTTGGAGAATTTTACGACCGTGAATCTGGATTTCCTACAGCACTATCGGCCCAATCAGAACGTTGTCAAGCGTCCGACCAGCAGATCGGGCCAAGGCATATCGTTGACCGGACACCATGAACTAATGATCCCCTTACTGGCTGCCGCTCTTATTGAGTTGGAGAAATGAATGAACGAAGACTTTGAGCAGCCCCCAACCATCGAAGACATTGATCCACAGCCTTTCCCCCTATACTTCAAGAAGCCATTTCCAGTATGGTCCATATGGGATGTGCTATTCCTTTTCTTTTTCTCTGCATTTGCCCTTCTTCTGCTCGCGGTAGCTGGCGCTGCTGTCCGCCATTTGGTTCAAGTCAAGTTTCCTTCCTTAGGGCTCCTATCACATCCCAATAGCGAAGGAGTCTATCTGATCCTCTTTCAAGCCCTGCTGGACGCACTGATATTCGTATTTATCTATTTCACCATAACTTTGAAATACAATTCTTCATTCTTTGATTCAATCAAGTGGTCAAACAAGGGTGATACCCGAATGCTCATTTATATTCCAATTGGAATCGTTCTGGCCCTTGCATTTGTTGGACTCTCCTCTCTAATGCCCAATCCAGGGGAGCCCCCAATAGCGAAAATGCTCAAGTATCCCCCGACCGCTGTTCTCTATGCCGCTTTAGGAGTTCTGCTCGCCCCTTTTGTAGAAGAGGTCGTTTTTCGCGGTTTCATCTATCCGGTTATTGAGCGGAGCCTGGGAAAAGGCTTGGCTGTTTTGGCTTCAGCCTCATTGTTCACCTTCGTTCATGTCTTTCAGTTGTGGGGGAGCTGGACCATCGTTGTTCTGATCGGGTTGGTCGGACTTACACTCTCCATTGTCCGTGCAAAAACGGATGCAGTGATTCCTAGCTTTTTCATCCACCTTTCCTATAATTCCACCATCTGCCTGCTGTTTCTCATTGGGGTCATTGTTGAGGGGTTTACCTAACCTAAAGGAAATTAGCCAGAATTGTTCCAATCCAAAGATTGAGAGCGCAAGTTTGCAACAGTTGCAGCGTTTGGAAGAGATTCATTGGAACGGCAAGAAACCCAAAGGTGGCCGCTCCTGTCCAACGGTGTGACCCAACCACTTTTGCAGCGGGCGGCCGCTCTGAGCCAAGCTTTCGGCTTGCGTGCTTCCTGCGTCATTTCCCTTACTCCTGGTCAGCTTCTACAGTTAATAATTCGTCAGATGAGTTCCCAGCCCTCTTCACAAATGAAAGGGAACCGTTGAGACCACGGGTCACTTATCACTGGTCACTGTTGTTATGACCCCAGAACATTGGAAACAGATCGAGAAACTCCATCACGCGGCTCTGCAGCTTGAGCCGGGCCAGCGGGGCGCCTTTCTGCAAGAGGCTTGCGGATCGGACGAAGACCTGCGCCGCGAACTCGAGTCACTGCTGGCTCCTCGGGAGGAGGCGTAGGCTGAAAGCTTTATTGAAGCGCCTGCCATGGAGGTGGCAGCTCAGGCAATGGCAGAGATGCGAGCCCGGTCCATGGTGGGACGGCAGCTCGGCGCCTATAAGATTCTTTCTCTCCTGGGCGCAGGCGGGATGGGCGAGGTGTATCGCGCCAAAGACACCCGACTCGATCGCACCGTAGCCATCAAAGAGCTGCCGCCCGAGGTTTCAAACAGACCAGACATGCGGCAACGGTTTGAGCGGGAAGCACGGGCCATTTCTAATTTGAACCATCCCCATATCTGCACGCTCTACGACATCAGCCGCCAGGACGGCGTCGATTTCCTGGTGATGGAATATTTGGAAGGCGAGACGCTAGCCGATCGCCTGACCAAAGGGTGATGCTGCCTCACCTCTTCCGCAGATCAACGTCGTGGTCAACTGGACGGCCGATCTAAAAAAGCAGTGACGAGTGGGAGTGATGGGTTAACATACGTGATAAGTATGCCGGAATGCTTTCCCCTTTGCCAAACAAGGAACGTTGCGGCGAGCGTTCCCTACATCTAGCGTTCCCTGCGACCCAAACGATGACAAATTGAAATGCTTTTTTCAAAGGAGGCAATAGACATGGCTGAGATGAAAGTTGGGTTCTATGGGCACGTTCGGCAGTACCACGATCTTCGCTCGGAAATTGATCAGGCCATTCACGAAGTGCTGGAAAGCGGCAACTACGTGCTGGGTCCCCAGGTGCAGAAATTCGAAGAAGAACTGGCGGCCTATATGGGAACTCCAGAGGCGATCGGTGTCAACTCGGGTACCGATGCTCTCTGGCTCACGTTCGTGGCGATGGGAATTGAGCCGGGCGACGAAGTCATCACGGTCTCCAATACTTTTTTCGCAACTGCAGAGGCGATCTGGCTCGCGGGGGCGACTCCTGTTTTTGTGGACAGCGATCCGAAAACTCGCAACATTGATGTGACACAGATCGAAGCGGCGATCACGCCGCGAACCAAAGCCATCGTTCCGGTTCACCTTTACGGCTTGACCGCCGATATGCCGGCCATCGCTCGTATCGCACGAGCTCATAACCTTGCGATCGTGGAAGATTGCGCTCAGGGAATTGGCGCTCGGGGAGACGGTTTCGCGATCGGCGAGTTCAGTGATGCGGTTTGCCTCAGCTTCATCATCCAAAAAAATCTGGGTTGTTTCGGCGACGGGGGCGCGATCGCCACCCGCAACAGAGAGCTGGCGACAACCCTCAGAAGGCTGCGCAATCACGGCTCCCTCAAACGCTCGTATCACAGCATCGGCTACAACAGCCGGTTGGATGAACTGCATGCCGCCGTGCTGCGCATCAAACTGAAGCAGGTGGATGCCTGGAGTGAGCTGCGGCGCGGCCTGGCGAACACATACGATGCAATGTTGGCTGGCTTACCGCTGACTCTGCCTTATGTCCCTCCAGGCTACCAACATGTTTACCACCTCTATGTGATCGAGTGCGAGGACCGCGATGGGTTGCAGGCCTACTTGTCGTCGAAGGGCATTGTCGCCCTCACTCACTACCCCATCGCCATTCATCAGCAAGAGGGATTCCCCTGGGACAGCCAGGCCCGCATTGTGGGTTCCCTGAGACACACGGAACGTTCTGCGGCGAGTGTCCTCTCTTTGCCCATGTACCCTGAATTGAATCAGCAGGAGGTGCAATACGTGGCAGAGGCTATCAAAACCTGGGCTGGAAGCTCGAAAGTTGCAGCCCAGGAGGCGTGATGAAATGTGAACTAAAACAGAGATCTTGTAGTCCTCACCAACAGATCTGGACTTGGTCGCCTTCAATCTTGACCTGATAACAGGCAACCTTGGCTGCGCGGTTTATCGTCGACACTCCCGTGGTGACGTCATATTTCCAACCGTGCCACGGACATGTAACAATACATCCTTCCAGAATGCCCTCACCCAGCGGTCCGCCACGATGGATGCATGTGTCATCGACTGCATAAAAGGTTCCGTCTACGTTAAAAACGGCTATCTTTTTTTCTCCCACCATAATAGTCTTGCCTTGACTGGGTTGGATTTCGCTGACCCTCGCAAGAGATAGAAATTCCGCCATGAATGCCTCCTGAATGAGCGTTGACAAGAAACAAATCTAGAATATCTGAAATTGAGTGGGTGTCAATCCTGCAGGGCAGAATACGGGTACGTTCCGTCCCGCGTTCGTCAAGCGTGCGCGGAGCGCCCGCTCCACGTGGCGCGTTTCGCCACTGAGTAGCTGGAGGGAATTGTTTACGAACGGCGCTTTGAAAGCCTGCGATTGTTATTAACCCCCAGCATTTGGGGTTGGTTTTTGTTCTCTTAAACTAGAACGGGAGAAATCTATTGGGCGTCGTTGAGATTGGGTCTGATTGGATTAATCTGTTACCTGGCACTGTGGTTCGATCCTTGTGGAGCGGTCTGCATGATGCAGAGCTTTTGTCAATTCAGTCGGATAAACTCACTCGACAGGCAGTAGTTAAGTTTGATATGCCTCACTTGAGGGCTTTCCATCATCTTCGGGAGAATTTGCGATTCCGCTTTGAATTCGATGAAACCCTCTCGCTCAGGGCATCCACTTTTGTTCATTGGCCCGGCCCTTTCTACATTCCGGAGGGGACAGAGCGTGAAGAACAATCAATCATGATTGCTGGATATCGAGCTAAGGGATGTGAGGAGTCCATCTCATGGAAGGAGCTGGAACGATCCTTGGATCCGGCTAAGCTTGATGTGTACGATGCCTGGCTTGCTTCGGGGGATCTGGGCATCACCCTGCGGATCGAGGGGTCTATTGTTGGCGGAGACCAGTTCTATACACTCTTCTTTCGAGGAAAGAAACTTTCTGCACAGCGGAGTGACAGCCTTCCCTTCAGCCTCGATCAACTGATGGAGCTTGGCGAGGCTTATTGGAAGGAGGCGGGTTTGAAAGCCAAAGGAAAATCGGTTTCGGCACGGAAAAGTTGAGCAGGGAGTGTATATTTATTTCTTATTCCCTCGCCCCCATTGGGGGATGAGCATGCCCCACAAGTCGGCTGCCGTGACAATAGATGATCCAACATCCGGTTTTCTTCTACATTGCGATCTTTTCTCTGTTGATTTTTTTAGCCATCATCGTTGAGTTAATCCTGGGCCATCGCTCTTTAGAGTCCTTGAAGGAGTTCCCCCCGCTGGAACCTTCTGAAGTCCCCAAGGTTTCCATCGTCATTGCTGCCCGGAACGAAGAGAAGAATATCGAAGTGGCACTGCTGTCGGTACTGGCCCAAGCCTACAGGAACTTTGAGATCATTGTAGTCGACGACCGTTCCACAGATTCTACGGGTTCTATTTTGGGCCGGATGGTGAAAGGCAATCCCTGCCTCAGAGTTTTGCATGTGGACCAGCTGCCCAAAGGTTGGTTGGGAAAGAATCATGCGCTGTTCTTAGGAGCTGAAACAGCGTCCGGCGATTTTTTCCTTTTTACAGATGCCGACGTGGTGATGGAAGCCACCACGGTCAGTCGTGCGGTGCGCGCAATGAAAGAGCAGCGATTGGACCACCTCACGCTAGTGCCAGAAATCATCATGCCGGGAATGATGCTCAATGCCTTTGCCTGCGCCTTTAGCATTTTTTTCAGCCTCTTTGCCAAGCCGTGGAAGGCGAGAGATCCTCGCAGCAGCAAACATGTGGGGATCGGCGCCTTTAACCTAGTTCGGGCAGAGGCCTACAGGACTGCTGGCACGCACCGAGCCATCGCCATGCGGCCCGACGATGACATGAAGCTTGGAAAGCTCATTAAGAAACACGGGCTGAGGCAAGAAATCCTTCTCGGGATGACACTGATTTCGGTCGAATGGTATTCTTCGACAAAGGAACTCATCCAGGGCATGATGAAGAATGCCTTCTCTGGTGTCGACTATCGTCTCTCCATGGTGGTCGCAGGAACGTTTGGCCAATGGTGGATATTCATTTGGCCCTTCCTGGGAGCCTTTCTCACGTCGGGCGTCACGCGCTGGATCAACTTCATACTGGCGGTAATGATTGTATCGGTCGGAATGTACCATGCGCACCTCTCCCGCTCCCGGCTTCGGTTTGCCCTTGGACTGCCGCTGGCCAGCGCGTTGTTTGTTTATATCATCTGGAAATCCACATTGACGACTCTCTTGAACAACGGAATCAATTGGCGGGACACGCATTACTCTCTGGAAGAGCTTAAGGCGAACAAGGTCTAACTTGCCAGGGCTTTGAATTGAAGGTGGTCTTTGATGAAGGCAATCGAAAAGAAGTTAAAAAGATCGGGCCGGTCGAGGTTACAGACATGGCCGGAGTTCTCGATAATTTTCAGGATGCAGTGTTTGTGCTTGCGGATGATGCTTTTCAAGGGCGGCAAAAACATGTAGTCTTCTTCGCCCATGAGATAAAGCGTGGGAACGGGAATCTCTTTCTCTTCAAAATAGTTCAACAGTGGGTTGACGTCATAGGTCAGCTTGAACCAGCGGATGAATTCTTTCTGGCAGAGTTTCTTGGCTTCGTTGATAAACAAAAGGCGGGATTTTTCGTGCCTTTTCTTAGGCATGATAATCCAGGCGAAAAGGCTGTAGAGCCAGAGATAGGGGACAACCTGTTTCAGACAATTTCCCAGGAACACCAAGCTCTTTGAACGGAAATTCAAACGGGTAATCGCTCCCCCTAAAATCATCGAACGAATGCGGCTCGGCGCGATTTCTCCAATCGTCCGAATGATGATTGTACCCATTGAAATCCCAACAAAGTGGGCGGTCTGAATTCGCAGATGATCCAGAACCTCCAAAATCTCACGGCTGATGTCTTCAAAAGTATATCGCTTAGTGGATTTCCCGGAATCAGCCGGGCTTTGAGATTTCCCGTGGCCGCGCAAATCAACCATCAAAACATTGAAATGTTTCTTAAATTCTCTGGCCTGCTTAAACCAAATGGAAGAGCTTCCACCAGCCCCGTGCACGAAAACAACCCAGTCTTGTAGCCTGCTTAACTCATATGTCCTGAAATGCAACATGATTTTGTGCCCCGGTTGTGGATTCAACTTCGCTTATTGATTTCTGCAAATTTCAGTGATTATGCCTTGGGTCGCTCCGATTGCTACCGACCCCTCACCCGGCTTGCAGCCACCCTCTCCCCGTGTGTGGTGGGAGAGGGAGTAGATCCGATGAAGAAGTCGACTAAGCTCCATGTCGAACTATGCATGGCTTAATAACCAAAAGCAAAAGCTCATTATGCTACTTCGAAACGCGTGGGAGTGCACTAAAATCCTTTCATTCTTACTTAACGTGCAGAAGAAAGAAGCACATTAGGGTTTTTAGGGAGGTTTTCATGTTTCGAAATTTGTTTTGCGTTTTCATTTTCTTCTGTTTGGTTTTCCATGTTCCAATGCCGGCTCAAACAGACAGCCCTAGAGCACTCCTTGGCTTTGACCGTGAAGGCACTGTGCAACAACGTGCTCTGGAAGCGCGATTCGACTCCACTCTCCAAAAGGAGAATTTGCGCCAGTGGATGAAACGGATGACCGCCAAGCCGCACCACCTGGGATCTCCTTACGGCAAGGAGGTTGCTGAGTTCATTGCCGGGCAATTCAAGTCCTGGGGATATGAAACCGAAATTGAGGAATTTGATGTCCTTTTTCCAACTCCCAAGGTTCGCCTGCTGGAGATGACTGAGCCGGAAAGACTCTTGGCCAAACTCAAAGAACCGCGACTTGACCAGGACACGACTTCGGGAGTTACACAGGATCAGCTTCCCGTCTTTACGGCTTATTCGGTGGATGGCGACGTGACCGGCAAACTGGTCTATGTCAATTATGGGGTTCCCCAGGACTATGAGCAGCTGGCAGAGAAAGGCATCGATGTGACGGGAAAGATCGTGATGGCCCGCTACGGTGGTTCCTGGAGGGGTATTAAACCCAAGGTGGCGGCTGAGCACGGTGCGATTGGATGCATTATCTATTCCGATCCTCGCGATGATGGCTACTACCAGGGGGATGTCTACCCCGAAGGAGCTTGGCGCGGCGAGCAAGGGGCACAACGCGGTTCGGTGGTCGACATGCCTGTCTACTCAGGAGATCCCTTGACGCCTGGGATTGGAGCAACGAAAAATGCAAAAAGGCTTTCGCTGAAAGAAGTGACCACGCTTACCAAGGTTCCGGTATTGCCTGTTTCTTACAGTGATGCCCTTCCATTGCTGCGAGCCCTCGGTGGGCCTGTGGCGCCCGAGAGTTGGCGCGGGGCTCTTCCCATTACCTATCACCTCGGACCGGGTCCCGCGACGGTTCATTTGAAGTTGGAGTTCGACTGGAAACTGGCCACAACCCATAACGTGATTGCCAAGATCCGGGGATCAGAACGTCCTGACCAGTGGGTGATTCGCGGAAATCATCATGATGCCTGGGTGTTTGGAGCCCACGATCCCATCAGCGGACAGGTGGCCATGATGGAAGAAGCCCGCGCAGTGGGAGAATTAATCAAAGGGGGCTGGAAACCGAAACGTACGATCGTTTATGCAGCCTGGGATGGAGAGGAGCAAGGGCTAATGGGCTCTACGGAATGGGTGGAAACTCATGCCGCACAGCTAGAGAAAAATGCAGCTGTCTATATCAATTCAGATTCGAACGGCCGCGGATTTCTTAGCATGGAGGGCTCCCATACTCTGGAGAAGTTTATTAATGAAGTGGCTCGTGACGTCTCGGATCCGCAAAAAAAGGTTAGTGTCTTTGACCGGGCGCGGGCCGCCCAGATTGTCTATGGCACTCTAGAAATTCAGCGCGAAATCAGACAGCGAGCCGATTTGCGTATTGCCGCCCTGGGTTCGGGGTCCGACTATACTCCCTTTTTGCAGCATCTTGGTATTGCCTCGCTGAACCTGGGTTACGGAGGGGAAAACGGTGGCGGCTCTTACCATTCAATTTATGATTCCTTCGATCACTATAGCCGTTTCGGAGATCCTGATTTCGTTTATGGTATTGCGCTGGCCCAGACTGCAGGACGAGCGGTCTTGCGCTTCGCTAACGCCACAGTGCTCCCCTTTGAGTTCGCTGGTTTCTGCGACACAATCGAAAAGTACATCCACGAAGTGGCCAAGCTAACGGACGAGCTCAGAGAGCAAACCGCCGAACGAAACCGGCAGATCAATGAGAAGATCCTGGAAGCGGTCTTTGATCCAAAGCAGCCTTACGTTCTTCCGAAACCAAAGCCTGCAGTACCTTATTTGAATTTTGCTCCGCTGCAAAACGCTGCCGCCAGGCTGCAGGAAAGTGCGCGGAACTACTCGAATGCCTTGACGGAACTCGGCTCCGGTGGCGTTCAGCTGCCGGGTGAAATACAAAAAGCGTTGGATGAAAAACTCATTGCTACCGAGCGATCCTTGATCCGTAACGAAGGATTGCCGCGCCGTCCCTGGTTTCGGCATCAGATTTATGCTCCTGGCTATTACACCGGCTATGGTGTGAAAACATTACCGGGTGTCCGCGAAGCGATTGAAGAACGCAATTGGAAGGAAGCGGCTGAACAAATTGAGATTGTATCCAACACTCTCAATGCGATGGCCGATGCCATTCAGCAGGCAACTGCGGTTGTTAAGGGTGGTGCGGGCGCAGGGAAATAGGGATCAATTTGGCAAGAAACGGGGGAAAGACCACGGGGGACACAGGGACATTGGCCAGCATTTCTCACCACCAAGACACCAACACACCAAGAAGAACAGCGAGATTACGCCAATCATAATGCATTAGTCGCAGGGGGATC
>JBGOVH010000581.1:0-2739 GCA_041478005.1 Terriglobia bacterium
CGTATGAACGCCGCGTGAGGGCTCGCGGCCTGCAATCATTCTTGCGGACACATTGTAGGCCGGGTCCCCTGACCCGGCGCATTTTTTCACAGCTTCTTTAGTTACGGGGGATAACTCACGACCCATCTGAGTAGCCACGTTGAGCGCTTTCTGCGGGCGTGGACATCTTATTCCACCGTTAAAACGAGCACGATTCTTCATTAACGCCGACCCGAAACCGTGCTCCCTCCTTGACAAGGAGAGGACCACCAGAGGTGTTTCTTAGCGGATAGACCTCCCTAATAATTCAACACAAACTCCGGCTTATTCAGCAAAAGCCAAAGCATATCTTCTGCGCCCTGAGAGTGGTGCTCAGCTAACAAGCGAATGGCAAACTCCGATTCCTCTTTTGAAGGGAACCTCGCCAGAGCCGCCAGGAACATTTCCTCAACAATCTCGCCATTGGTCTTGGGTGGGTCTGCGCTAAGCAGGCTGAACAGCCTGCTTCTTTCCTGGATTCGAATTTTATCCTTTACGGGCTCACTGTTCAGAAGCACAGAAGCCTGGACGATGGAACTTCCCAGTGATTTTGCCCCCAGCTGGCGATCGTCGAGGCCAAAACTTCCCAGGAGCCTTCGTGTCTTTGGGTCGAAATCCTCCGGCGATACTGTCTGGACGGCATACTTCACTTTGACGCCGAAGTCACCCGATGGCAGATCTGTAAAAATACCTGTCGCTTGGGAGATCGCGTCCCAGACTTGTTCGGCGGGCAGGCGGCGAACCAGGCGGCGGGAGAAATAGCCCGCATACTCGGATTTCCAGGGGGCTTCGATCCGGTGTGAAAGCTGGTAGCTAGAAGATGTCACCATCAGATGAATCAAATAACGCAAATCGAAACGATGGGCCTGAAAGTCTTTGGCCAAGGCATCGAGCAGTTCAGCATGCAGAGTCTGAGGGGTCCAGGGAGCGGTCAGCTTCACATCAGGGCCGAAGCGAATCAGGTCAAAATCCAGCGGCGGGTCCACAATCCCTACTCCGAAAAGCTCAGCCCAAATCAGATTGACCGTGGCGCGGGCAAATTGGATGTGACCCGTAATCATGCGAGCTAGCGCTTCACGAGGATCTTCAGTCGAATTCGGTTTTTCGCCGGTCAGAATAAACGTGGGAGTTGTGTCGGCCTTAAATCGTGGCAGGCGAACGACACTCTTGCTGGCGGTGTCATACCCCTTGCCTTCGTTATTCAAGACGAATTCATCCCACAGGTCCCCGTAAGGACGAAACAGTCGCACTTTGCCAAAGAAAGACGCTTGCTTCCAGAGTTCCGCCCGTTCTTTACCAGTCAACCAAAGGTTGATTTTTTCCAGATGGCCACGTCCATCGTGACATGAAATGCATTCCAGGTTGATCCCCAGAAACATCCGCGTGGTCCGGATGGCCAGCTCGTCGTAAGTATCTTCATGGTTCACAGTGCTCTGGTCAGGCTGATCCACATAGAACCGGACAAGGAAGTTCGCGGGAGCTGAGTTGAAGTTCGACTGTGTTGTGGCCGTCAATAACCCGCGTACAAACTCATCATAAGGTTGGTTAGCGGCCAGGAAGTTGTAAATATGATGATGGAAGAGAGTCTTTCCGCGCCCCATCAGCGCGTTCACACGGTAGAGGTCAGAGAAGAAGTATGCCCACCGGTCCAGAAAAGGGGTATTGGGTGGCCTGGTTACACCCTTGGTGCTGGTGGCCATGAGGGCGTCGACGAGCTTTTCGCGTTTTTGCGGGTCGGGATCTTTGGCAAAAGCACGGACCTTTTCTGGTTCAGGCAAGCGTCCAGTCAGATCCAGAGACACACGTCTCAGGAATTCAACGTCAGAACAGAGCGATGCTACCGGGATTTTGTCCCGGCGAATTTTTCTGAAAATAAATTCATCGACGTAGTTTTTCTCTGTAATTGGAATATGCGGAGAAGTTGGCAAGCTTTTGCTCAGCTGGTTGGTTAAGCGATCCAGCTCATCAGCTTTGTTTTCTTCTTGGATTGGATGGTGGATCCCCGGCGGCATAACGGGTTGTTTGCGCTCAGGAGCGGAGAATGTCCAAACTAATCCTGCCCAGAATGTCGTGATCACGATCAGTAAACAACGCCAACTAATTTGCGTGGTCTTCGCTTTCATCATCGAATCACTCACTGCGGCCCGCGAAGGAGATTCAACCAATATAGGTTTTAGTTTATCCCCGATGACCTTCGTCATTCAAGGATCAAATCCCGGTCTTCACTCGACGAGCTGCCTCCTTGAAACGCTCAAGGGCTTCTCGGTTCAGTTCAACTCCAAGCCCAGGACGGGTGGGCAAAGGAATCACACCGTCCGCCATCCGCAATTCATCCGCCACCAATTCTTTTCTTAGAGCAGATTCGCAAAGCTCGGAGGGTAGGAATTCGATGAAAGCAATATGCGGGTTGGCGAAAGCCAAATGGGCAGAAGCCGCGATAGAAATTCCCGTCTTCCAGAGATGAGGAACAACTGTTAAGCCACGCGCCTTGGCCATTTCGCACACGCGCTGAGCCTCAGTGAGTCCACCGACACGCCCGACGTCTGGTTGAGCAACCTTCACCTTTCCCCTGTCCATCAAATCCAAAAACTCAAACCGTGTAGTCAGCCATTCTCCGGCAGCAATCGGAATGGGCTGCTCGTTTGCCAACCGGGCGTAGCCATCGAGATCATCCGAAGGAAGGGGGGTTTCAACAAAAAAGAGGTTAAACCTCTCCCAGTC
>JBGOVH010000335.1:0-4206 GCA_041478005.1 Terriglobia bacterium
AAGGTCTTCAAGCTTCCTGCCTACAATGTAAAAGTCGTCGACACTACAGGAGCTGGGGACTGTTTTCACGGAGCTTTTTGTTTTTCTATCGCTCGAGGTTTTGCTGTTCCGGAAGCAATAGGCTTCGCCTCGGCCGTTGCCGCACTGGCCTGTACCCGACTGGGAGGCAGAAGCGGCATCCCCACATACGAACAGACCCTTCAGTTTATGCGCGAGCAAGCAACTAAGGCCTGAATGGTTTCCATCTCCGTCTGCCTAATAGCAAGTTGCAGCCAAAGAGATACTCTTAGGGGTCAAGTCAAGCGACCCCCTCACCCGGCCTTGTGAAGGTTATTCAAGCCTTCACCCCTCATCCCTTAGGGAGAGGGGCTGGGGGGGCTGGGGGTGAGGGACTTAACCTGTTTGAACTATCTGAATGCAACTTGGTCCAATTGTCGTTCCTTTCAAATGAGATACAAGAAGCAACGTGCTACGAGTGCATTTTGCCTGGTTCTTTTTACAACCCTGCTTTTCAGAGGACTACTCATTTCCCAGCAAGAAAGGAAAGAACCATTAGCGGAAGACGAAGTATTGGCGCTTGTAACATCCGCTAGGCTTGGCGAGATCCCCGTGAACCGAATTATTGAAATCATTGAGCAACGCGGTGTGAAGTTCTCGGTAACAGATGTTTTCCTTTTGGAATTGGAGGCACGTGAGGCCGATATTGCAATCACGGAAACACTGCGACGGTTACGCAATCAGGGAAAAGATTTCATTCAGACGCCTGTTGAGATTTCAAAAGAGTCTCTGGGCAAATCCCCGGGCAAACCTGCGAATTTACCTGCTGAAGCCGACTGGCCGAAATTCCTGGAGTCTTCTCGTGCAAAAGCACTGGCTTACACAGACGAATTGCCTAACTTTATCTGCACGCAAATCACGCAGCGATTTGCTCGATACTTTCCAGGAGGGTGGCGGCAGGTTGACAACTTTGTGGCAGAGCTCTCCTATTTCGACAAGAAGGAGCACTACAAAATTCTCACTGTGGCAAATAAGATGACTACCAACGCGACGATTGAAAACCTTTCGGGAACGCGATCTACTGGGGAGTTTGGCACCTCTCAAAGAGCGCTGTTTGATCCGGCGACGAATGCGTCCTTTAGATTAGAAGGAATGGACCAGACCAACGGGCACGAAACAGTGCGCGTGGGATACCAGGTTGCTCGTGAAACTTCCAGCCGAAGCATTAATTACAACAACGAGAGCACAATTATCACGGCCTATCGCGGACGTGTCTGGATTGATCCGAAGTCTTTTCAGGTGGTTCGCTTGGAGGACAAAGCGATTAATATCCCGGAGAGCTTTCCTATCACTCGTTCAGAAGGATCAATCGACTATGATCTAGCTGAAATCGCAGGAACAAAGTACTGGCTTCCAGTCCGGGCAGAGGTCTTGCTCGTTGAAGGATCCGCCAAACTACATACTCGCAATGTCATCGAGTTCAAGAAATACAGGAAGTTTGAAGCCGAAGTCCGAATCGTTCCTGACAGCAACTGAAAATCTACTCTCGTGCAGCGCGTCTCAACTCTTCTTTGGGAAGCGACTCAGGTTCTCAAGGCAGCCAGCACGCCGCGGGTATAGGCAAGGGATTCAGCCATGCCAGGAAGAGGATTTGTTTCATTAATCTCGTATTCCAGTGCAACGTGGCCAGTAAAGCGAATGTCGAGAACAGCCTTGAGGAGGGAAGCGATATGAATGATTCCTCTTCCGACTTCGATATTCTTGCCTTCTGGAGTGGCGGCAGTCACATCCTTAAAATGCATATCATACAGTCGGCTGGCACATCTCTTAACTGCCGAAACCGGATCAAGTCCAATGCGCATTGTGTGTCCAATATCCATGCACAAGCCAATCCGCTTATCGCGATTTTTTACTGCCTGCATCACATCGTAGGGTGATGGGAACTTTTTTTGGTCTTCAGGGCCGTGATTATGAATCGCCACCCGGATATCGTAATCCTTCACTACCTTTTCCAGAACATCCATAGCGTTTGGCTCAGGGCTAGCCACAATCAGGGGCATACCAGCGTCTTTGGCGTATTCAAACGCGCTGCGAATCTCGGCTTCATCATTCTTCATGTTAATCACCCCGCCGCCCATTAAAATCAGACCCGCACCCTCAATTTTTTTCCGAGCTTCCTGACGCTGGACCTTAGAGCTGTTCCGTGGAAGGTGGAAATCCTTCAGCGTGATGTATCGTACTCCCAGTTTCTGAGTCATTTCGATCGCTTCGTCCAGGCTGAATTTCCTAAGAGAGTATGAAGCCACGCCTACCTTCAATCCCCGGAATGGGTCTTGCCCACTCTTGTGGCTGTGATCAGCTTTTTCAGCCTGCAGGTCTGAGGCAGAATATGCAGAAGCAACCGCAAGACTGGTCTGCATGAATTTTCGTCGGGTGAATGAATTGAAATCTTTCATGTCAATTTTCCTTTAGTAATGCCCCCTGAAAACTTGCGGACTTCTCCTCTAGCTCCAGATCCGGTCATGGCTTTGTTCTTTATCCCATTGTGTCGTTGGCTCGAAATAGCCTGGTTCTAAGAGATGCTGTTTGCAGACCTCATCATTGAGAGTCACTCCAAGCCCCGGTGCATCGGGGACAGGGATGTATCCCTTCTGAACAATTGGCTTTGAAATACCATTGACCAAATCATCCCAAAACGGGACCTCTGTCGAATGAATCTCCAAAGCTAGAAAATTACGCGTTGCGGCTGCACAATGAACACTTGCCATACAGGATACCGGACTTCCGGCAAAGTGCATGGCCATCGCCACTCCACGTTCTTCCGCGTAGTCGCCAATCTTTTTAGTCTCAAGCAGGCCGCCGGAGGTTGTCAGATCCGGGTGTATCATGTCGACGGCGTGCGCATCGCAGAGCTTGGCAAATCCTTCTTTTAGATAAATGTCTTCACCCGTAAGAATAGGCACGTCCACGGCATCAGTGATCTTCTTCAATAGATCCGTGTAGAACCACGGCACCATGTCTTCGAGCCAGGCCATGTTATGCTTTTCCAGAGCTCTCGCCAGTCGAATACAACTGTTAACGCCGACGTGGCCGAAGTGGTCCGCTGCTAGAGGCACCTCCATTCCGATAACCTCGCGGATTTGCCCCACATAGTCCGACATCATCGCAATTCCTTTATCGGTAATTTCAATCCCCGTAAAAGGATGCTCCAGCATGGACATCTCGACGTTCTTGGGGCTCGAGATTGTTCCTGGAGTGCCTTCGACAAGGTCAACGCCAAGGTCCATTTTCAAAAATGTATACCCTTTGTCCATTCGACTTTTCAGACGCTCTCCGTAGATCTTGGGGTCGTGAGATTCAGTGGTGTCGGCATAGCAACGGATCTTGTCCCGAAACTTGCCTCCCAACATCTGGTATGCCGGGACGTTGTATGCTTTTCCTGCCAGGTCCCACAGAGCCATCTCAACAGCGCACACGCCGCCTCCTTGTCGGGAAGGTCCCCCAAATTGTTTGATTTTCCGGAACACTTTGTCGACATTACAGGGGTTTTCGCCGAGCAATCGGCTCTTCAAAATTAGAGCATAATTCTTGCTGGCTCCATCGCGCACTTCACCGAGTCCATAAATCCCTTGGTTGGTATCAATCCGGATAATCGGGCTAGTAAAGGGAACTCCCTTCAGTGTGGCCACTCTCAAATCTGTAATCTTTAGCTCGGAGGGCCGCGAATTCTTATTGACATTCTGAGTGGCGGCTTCGATATCCTCCTCGCTGATAAAGAAATTAGCCAGACTCATACCGGCCGCTGCCACCCCGGCCGACTGAAAAAAGGATCGCCGGTCGAATAGTTTTTTTGACGATGACTTCATTGACATTTGGGCCTTCCTTGATTGAGAAATTGAATTCGCTCGGAACCATGTTGTCTCTTATCAGAGGGTCACACAGAAGAAACACGGCAGGCATACTACCACCATTCTTTTGCCACTGGCAAATTCGGACCCTTTGGTATGACCAGTAAGGAAAACCCTTTTCAAGGAGAAAAGCTTTACGGGGGAAATCTTTGGTAGCCACGACAAACGCGCCGGTTGCGTTTGTCGTGGGGTGCCGGCTATGGAAAGCCCACGATGAATGCAGAAAGTGCATTCATCGTGGCTACCAATGCCAATGCCATGTGATTCCCTCCTTAGCTGAGAAGCTGTGAAAAAATTAATA
>JBGOVH010000281.1:0-4693 GCA_041478005.1 Terriglobia bacterium
ACCATCCCAGAAGAGAAATCGGTGACGATAACGATCAAACCGACGGTGAGATGCATCAACCCTGTCTTTGAGTTGATCGGAAGTCCGAAGGCTCTCGCCAGTGTAACGTTAGCGGGTCGGGCACTCAATCCAAAGGAATACGCCTGGGATGGCAAGACGCTCTGGCTGAGTGGCAACATAGACGAGATGACACAGTTGCAACTCGAGTTTGAGAAGTCTGGACAGTAAAAAACCTTGCCAGCTTGCATCCCTGAGCGACCCGACCAGCAATCGGGCAAAAAACACTGGCACAATTGAGAAGTTTGAATTACAAATGAAACCAGCACGGATGAATGCAGAGAGCATGCGATCCTTCAGTCTGAAAAGGAGCTTACATGAAAGTGCACTCAGAAGGCTTAGTCGCCAGGAGTCTTCTATTTTTGGTCTTATTGTTTGTAGTCGTTTTGCTCACTTGTTCAAGTGCCCTGAATGCCCAGGGCACTCAAATTAAGGGTTGGAAAAAGGGACAGGGATGGGGCTGGATATGGGGGAAAGATGATGAGGTTGGAGCATTAAACGCCATGACCCAGCAGTCGGTTTTACGCGCTTTGAGCCTGGCGAAGCAGGGTAAGGTTTATGACATGGGTATCACTTATGACCGCACTTCCTTCAAGTGGCCCGGGCATTCTCCGGGGGAGATTTTGTCGTTTCGAACTCCCGAAGGGGTCAAACGGCAAAAAGACATGAAAAACACCTTGCCTGATGTCAACAAGGACGGAACGGCGTGGCATAGCTGCGCGCTCTTTATCAGTGACAATGTGGCCACCCAGATTGATGGTCTTGGGCACATTACCATGGGCGACGACAATCATTGGTACAATGGCTTTAAGGAGGCCGATTGGGGCGGTAATTGGGGTATTCGCAAGGCCGACGAAACGACTATTCCGCCCATTGTTGTTCGAGGTGTGCTGATTGATGTCGCCGGTTATCAGAAGATGGATGCGCTCAAAGGGAGCACGGCCATTACGCCTGAGGATCTGCAGAAAACACTGGAGTGGGAAAAGGTCGACATCCAGCCGGGAGATGCCGTATTCATCCGAACCGGGACTTTGCGGTATTGGGGTGAAACGGGTAGTGACCATAGTACCTTACAGGCCCACGACTCTGCCGGTATCAACCTTGACGCAGCCAAATGGCTCGTGGCAGAGAAGGGGGCTATCCTGGTTGGGTCTGATACTTCAGGGCTCGAAGTGAACCCTCCACCTGCCGAGAGTCCCACTTTTATTCCCGTCCACGAGTATTTACTGGTCGAACAGGGAGTTCACATTGGAGAGTTTCACTTCCTGGAAGATCTAGCCCGGGATAAGGCATTCGAGTTTTGTTATATGGCAACCACAACCAAGATCAAAGGGGCTGTGGCCGGTTTCACCATGCGGCCGATTGCTCTGAGGTAATCCCATAGTCAATTCCTTTCTTGTTTGTGCGAGTTCGCGCGAATTCGCGGATGGCTCAGTATGATCTCTGTTCGCAGACCTCTGATGAAATTTCTTTGTTTGGTCTATATCACTCTTCTAGCACAAGCACTGAGCGGGGTTGCTCTCTGCTCCTCGCATGAAGGGGTTGAATTCTTCGAGACCAAAATCCGTCCTCTACTTGCTGCCCAATGCTTTGCTTGCCATGGACAAAAGCTGCAAATGGCTGGGCTGAACCTCTCAACAGCGGCTGCTTTTCTCAAAGGAAATGAAAAGGGTCCGATTGTCAGCAAGGAGGATCCCCAGAGTAGTCGAATTCTAGAGGTTATCGGATACGAGGGAAAGATCAAGATGCCTCCCAGCGGCAAGCTGGAAGAGATGCAAATCGCAGACCTCAAAGCATGGGTGAAAATGGGAGCACCCTGGCCTGAGGCCGAAGTAGTTCCCAATACAGTGGTAATAGAAAAGAAGGATCGGTTCACTCAGGCCGATCGTGAGTTCTGGGCCTTTCAGCCGGTTAAGCATCCTGCGCTCCCGGTCGTGAAGAACAAGGCCTGGCTGAAGTCTCCAATCGATGGGTTCATTTTGGGCAGGATGGAAGAGAAGGGCATCTCTCCTGCTGGACCCGCTGGAAAATTAACGCTGTTGCGTCGAGCCACCTACGATCTGACCGGTCTTCCTCCGACCGAGAGGGAAATTCAGGATTTCCTCGCCGACAATTCCCTCGATGCCTACTCCAAGGTGGTAGATCGTCTGCTTGCTTCCCCGCGATATGGTGAACGTTGGGGAAGACACTGGCTCGATGTGGCGCGTTTTGCAGAGTCAACCGGAGCTGACGAAGATCGCCAGTACCCTCACGCCTGGCGCTATCGAGATTATGTGATCAACGCCTTCAATCGTGACCTGCCCTATGATCGGTTCATCACAGAGCAATTAGCTGGGGATCTTCTTCAGACAGATGGATCGGTTGAGGTGAACGTCAATGGTATTGTAGCCACAGGTTTTCTGGCCCTCGGTCCAAAACCCATCGCTCAACAGGACAAGGTGAAGATGGTCTACGACGTCATTGACGAGCAGATTGACGTCACCTCCAAAGCCTTTCTTGGGCTGACAG
The DNA here is from genome assembly GCA_041478005.1 of Terriglobia bacterium. GTDB lineage: Bacteria > Acidobacteriota > Terriglobia > Versatilivoradales > Versatilivoraceae > JBGOVH01. Next base: position 2,566 of record JBGOVH010000281.1, read on the forward strand.
TTTCGTGCGCCAGATGTCATGACCATAAGTTTGATCCCATCTCGACAAGGGACTATTACTCTCTGGCTTCGATTTTTGCCAGCACCAGATCCTTCAAGAAGGTTGAAGGAACCGTATCGCAACTTTACTTCGAACCCTTGGTTCCGAAGGAAGCTTATGGGCGCTACGAGCAACACCAAAAGAAGATCAGTGCCAGGAAGAGCGAATGCGACAAGATCATCGAAGAAGAAGCTGCGCGCTACGCCTCACGATTGCGCCTTCATCTGGCAGAGTACATGGTGGCTTCCTGGAAGGTGTACCAGACTGGGGCCTCGGCGGCCAGCCTATCGCGCCAGCAAGGATTAGACGAGGCTGTTCTAGAAAGATGGGTTGAGTACTTGAAGCCTGATGGAGAATTAAAGCCGCATCTGGAACATTGGCGCCAGGCCGAGGCGTCCAACGTGTCTGCGATCGCCGAGGAGTATCAATCCCACTTTGAAAAGGCTGCTAGAGAGTGGGAAGAAGTCCTGAGGAATTGGAAGAAAAAGGTGGAGGAGGCAGCCAAAAACAAGATGGAGCTTCCAGAAACGCCAAAGTTTGATGGAGGCAAGGACCGGTTCTTTTCCGAAGTCTCATTTGGCAGCAAAGAGCCAGGGACTGGCAAGCTCGTCCATCCTGGGCCCCTGGCGCTTCCAGAAAAGGAACAGGAGTCTCTTTTCGAAGCAGAGTCCAGGCAGAAACTTTCGGTGCTGCGTCAAGAGATGGAGGAGCTGAAAAAGACTTCCCCGCCGGAACCGCCGATGGCTTGCGCGGTTGCGGACGGAGAGACAATTGAACAACATGTCTTCATCCGCGGGAGTCATGAGAATCGGGGTGAAGTAGTTTCCAAGGGATTTCCAAGGGTTCTGTCAAATGATGGGCAGCTCGATATCAAGAAGGGAAGCGGTCGCCTGGAGTTGGCAAAATGGCTTACCAACCCAAATCATCCGTTAACCTCCCGTGTTATGGCAAACCGAATTTGGCAGTGGCATTTCGGTGAGGGGCTGGTGAGAACTCCGAGCAACTACGGACGGACAGGCATTCAACCCACCCATCCGGAACTTCTGGATTATCTTGCCAAACGCTTTATCGAAAGCGGTTGGTCCATAAAGGCCATGCACCGTCTCATCATGCTTTCCAGTGCCTACCAGATGAGCAGCCAAATTACCGAAGAAAAGACAAAGGTGGATCCCGCAAACGAGTTCTGGTCCCGCTTCAACCGGCGGCGGCTCACTGTGGAAGAGATTCGCGACTCTTTCCTGAACCTGGACGGGGTAATGGATTTGACCATGGGGGGACCGTTGCAGGCTTATTCGGACAATGAAGACGGGAACAACCGTCCCAGTTTTGATCTGCCTCAAAACAAGCGGCGCACGGTCTATTTGCCTCTTCGCCGTTCGAATCTCTTCAGCCTCCTCAACTTGTTCGATTTTGGCGATGCCACCAACAGCAACTCCGGACGTACCCGCACCAATGTTGCACCGCAGGCCCTGTTCATGATGAATAGTGACTTTGTCAATGAGCGTTCGCTCAATTTTACGGAATACTTGCTAAAGCAGGCAGATCGTGCGGAGCCTCGCATTGAGCAGGCCTATCTGGTTACACTGGCCCGGAAACCGACCGCGGTGGAAATTCAGAATGCGATTAGGTACATAAGCTCATTTCCCGCTAAATCTTCCAGACATGAGGCTTCAACTGAAGCCTGGCAGAGTTTCTGCCGTGTCTTGATGTCTTCGAATGAATTTATTTACGTAGATTGACGAGAGCACACAGGATCAGTGCCAATTGACTTCAAAGAAACGACGGCCTCATTGAGGACACCTATGGAACCAAAATTTGAAGGTCTCCTTTCGCGCCGGTCTCTCCTTCGTCAGTCGGGCTGTGGATTTGGTTTGCTGGGTCTGGCATCCTTGTTGGCCGAGGATTCCCGGGCAAAGGCGGACTCGAAGCCACCTAACCCGTTGGCTCCTAAGGAGCCACACTTTGCGCCCAAAGCCAAGCGGGTCATATTTCTGTTTATGCATGGTGGGCCTTCGCATATTGACACCTTCGATCCCAAGCCACGCCTCATTCTAGACCATGGCAAACCATTACCCTTCAAACGCTCGCT
>JBGOVH010000461.1:0-3432 GCA_041478005.1 Terriglobia bacterium
AGGCCGTTCACACAGAAAGGTGCACCTCGATCTATGGGGTTCCAACCATGTTCATTGCGGAACTGGAACACCCCGAATTCCACAGATTCGATTTGCAGTCGCTGAGAACTGGAATCATGGCGGGTTCTCCCTGTCCTATCGAACTCATGAAGAAAGTAGTCGACAAAATGCATTGTCGAGAGATCACGATTGCTTATGGCCAGACTGAGAGTTCCCCAGTGATTACTCAGACCACGACTGAAGATCCTGTCGAAATACGAGTGACGACAATCGGCCGGCCTCTACCTCACACTGAAGTCAAGATTATCGATGCGGCTACAGGAAAGACCGTGCCTCGAGGAGTTTCAGGCGAGCTGTGCACTCGTGGTTATCTGGTGATGAAGGGATACTACAACAATCTGGAGGCTTCATCTGCGGCAATTGACCAGAACGGTTGGTTGCATACGGGGGACATTGCCACCATGGATGCAAACGGGTTCTGCAATATCACCGGCCGTGTCAAAGACTTGATTATACGCGGAGGTGAAAACATCTACCCTCGAGAAATCGAAGAATTCCTCTATACCCATCCAGCCGTTCGTCAGGTCCAGGTCGTTGGTATTCCTGACCAGAAGTATGGCGAAGAGGTTCTAGCCTGGATTCAAGTGAAGGATGGTGTAACAACTACAATCGAGGAGATCAAGGAATTTTGTAGGGACAGGATTGCCCACTACAAGATTCCTCGACACATCAAATTTGTAGATGCGTATCCCATGACGGTCACCGGGAAGATCCAAAAGTTTAAGATTCGCGAAGCGGCCATCAAGGAATTGGGGTTGGAAACCGTCGCGAAAATCGAAACGGCTTGACGCCACCGTGATGAACACGGGAAATGGAAAGAAAGCTCTGGATCTTGAAGATCAAGGCCCCAAAGCAAAGGAATCGCTTATTCGCAAATGGGTATTGAGCCAGAGACCCATCATGGCCTACGTGTTTCTCCAGCTGGCCTTTGCCAAGGCAATGCAGATTACTTCTGGGAATTAAAGCCTTTCAGCGGCAAGCCCCTTGTCCTTGGGCATGCTGAGGTAGCCGACAATTCTGTCTTTCTGCACATCATTAACAATCAGCTCGTAACGCAGCTTCGTTCTTCCAACCAGAAACTGAACGGGTTCATTGACCGTGCGGTTTTTCTTTTCGAGCTGGTTATCGTCCACGACAATTCTGACATCATATTGTTTCTTTTTGGGATCTGTTTTCAAAATCCCAACTTTCAAATCTCCTACAAGCGTGAATCCCTTTTTCTTGGTGATGTCGAATTCATAATAGTTTCGCTCGCCCTTGAGGCGAAGCTGCTGAAGCTCGTCGTGGTTTCGCGCAATCTGCTGGGAGAGCGTTTCTTTGACATCCACTAGATCCCGTCGTGTGCCTTCCAACTCCTTCTTGGTAGCGTCCACATCACTTCTCACGGCCGAAACATCTTTGTTGACTGCTCCGAACTTGTTGGAGGCTTCTTCTTTAAGGGCCGACAGTTGCTGGGCGTCTGCTTTCTCCAAAATCTGCGCGTTGAGGCGTTGCACAGATTGGTCTTGCTCGGCTTTAATTCGCTGGGCCATGGAACGGGCTTGGTCGAGTTCCTTTTGGGTCACTCCCAGTTTTGCGCGTGCGACCTGAAAATCTGAATTCAAAGACTCCAGGGATTTATCGTTGTTGTCCAGCCGTTCCTCCAGTTTCTGCTCAAGTGAAGTTACTTTGGACTGGAACTCATCCCTAAGTTGCTTTTTGCTAGTATGCAGGTCATAAACGATGTAAGCGAGGATTCCAATGATAATCAAGAATCCAAAAAGCTCATAACGGGGAGAACTCTTCGCCCCACCTATCACGTAGCGGGTCTGACTGCTTTGGGGTTGCTGTTGTGGCTGTTCCAAAGGCTTTCCGTCTGTAAAACTGTTCATAAACTTTCGATTCCTTTCAAGACTTTAGAAGAAGTTTTCAGAGACGATCATTTTCTTCAACCATAGACTAACACGAACTTTGGATAGTTGGCGACTTCATCTTGCATCGGATTCCAAAGGGATTCCCAATCCCAATGCGACCCTGTTCTCAAAACTCAAATAACTGGCAAGCATCGTCAGCTGCAAAATGGCCCTGCCATCCAATCCATTGGCTCTGAGACCTTGAATATGCTTCTCCTCCGTCATCCACGGGTCATGAGTAAGACGCTCGGCATGTTCAAAAAGATGCAGTTCCAAACTGGACAAATTTGGAGGTACTTCTCCTTTGGCGAGCTGACGGCAGATCGCCGGGTCTTCTCCCAACGAGCTGAGATTGTGCTGGAACCAATAGAGGCCGTAATCGCACCGATTCAAGCCGGAAATATACAGAGCCAGTCTGGACCGCAGGCGTGTGTCCACATGGGGAGTAGGGGTGAGTTGGTAGTTCCTCCAGGCTCTTGTTAGCTCCCTTGCTTCGGGATTTTCGGCCATTACCCGGAATAGATTACGAGGCTCCTGAGAGCCGCTCTTGAATTGAGAAGATTCATGAAAAGAAATCCATGCTGGCCCATTGGTTTGACTGAGTGCTGCCGGATGTTGATCTGGAGGAGCGCTTACAGATTCCAATCCTCCTCCGCCAGTCGCCTCGATCTTCTCCAGAGGAAGCTCATCAGATGAGCTGCGTTCGTTTTTCTTGAATTCCGGAAGATCGCTATGATATTCAAACTGGATTCCGATTCCATCTGCCATCCGGTTCAAATAGTTGAAATGAGCGCTTCCCAGCACAATATGCAGGATCTCTGTGTCCCTGAATCCAACCTGACGAAGAAGCCTCACATCCGTTTCCACCAGAAGCCAGGGAACCCTGGTGAGTTTTTCAACAAACACCAACATCCGCAAATCACGTTGAGATAGTTGCGCCTTTCGAAAGTCTGTTTTGATCTGAGTGGCCAAAGTTGCATCTTGCGAAGCGGCACGCAGAAACTCTGCGTGAGCCGACACTCAGTAGAAACAGTTGTTGGCCCCAGACGTCACAGTGTTCAGCATTTCCCGCTTCTCCCACGGGAGAGACTGCGGGCTCCAATGGATGGCGCCACTCATTGTGAAGGCCAATCGGAGCCCTTCCGGATCCAGGCTATGTGATTTGACAATATTGGCCACGTCACCGTTGGGCGCGTTATATACGGCAGGACGGGACCCGCTGTTCGCCTTCATGTGGACATAGCATTCTTTCAGAGCGCCTTCGGCATCGACGCGACCAATCATTTTGATCCACCCTTGCTTCTCGATTGTTGAGGTCGACTTTGTTGGTTCCAATTTCTTTGATCCTCCACAGTCTAAGAATAAGGTCATTCCAAATAGCGTGAAAGCAATAAATGTGCGGCCCTGTTGATGGTGATACTGGCGATCTAAATATAGACGGTTTACCGGTCGATTAGTATGCAAACTCTGAGTAGACCAT
>JBGOVH010000500.1:0-3201 GCA_041478005.1 Terriglobia bacterium
CCTCTTCGGTATTGGTTTTTACGTAAATCAGATCCCCAGAAGATTGTCCTTTGAGAGAAGCGAAAAAATCTCAGGTCCGGGCTGGAAAGCCTCTAGTCTAAGATATATCTAACAGGTATTTCCTTTTTCGGTGATCTCCGTGTCTCGGTGTCTCTGTGGCCATTTTGATTGCCGCTTTTAAGGAAAAACCCCGTGTTTCCCGTGGTTTTCACTTTGTTGTTCTTCACTCCACCCCAGATTTCCGGTTGGGGTCCCACAGATTCTCTGAAGTATTCATGATGTGACTTGCCCAGCGACTCCAGACAAAGAAGGCGTCACCCAGGCGGTTCAAGTAATGAACATTCTCTACGGGGATTTGCTCTTCTCTTGCTAACCTCACACAAATGCGTTCGGCCCTGCGGCATATGGTGCGGCAGACATGCAATTCCACGTTTAGGCGAGATCCACCGGGGAGGACAAACGATCTGAGTTCTACCAGACCTTCATTCATCACATCGATTTCATTTTCTAGCCGGCTCACGTCGGCAGATGTTACACGCGGCTGCCTGGGATGAACATCCTCCTGCCGGGTTGCCAGGATCGAACCCAGGTTGAACAACTCGTGCTGGATAAGGTCGAGTATTGTGATCAATGGGTGGAGTTGAGGGTGCAAACTCAGGGCGTCCCTCGCCGTTTGACAAGCCATTCCAACAAAGGCATTCAATTCATCGACAGTGCCATACGCTTCAATTCTGACTGAATCCTTGGGGACCCGCCGCCCGCCAACCAGAGCCGTTTCACCTGAATCTCCTCTCCGGGTGTAGACGCGGTTGATGGCCAGCCGGGGTTCGTCAAATTTTCCCTCTTCCATGGACGCTCCTTCCTTGAGAGTGATCTCCCTGTTGATTTCTACAAAATCATTTTAGACCTTTTGAACATTGCAGCCTCTTGACAGTACCTGAAAATGACAAGGACAAGATTCTCTCACTCGGCAAGCAGGATAACAAACATCTGTGAGATTCCATAATCGGCCATTGATTGAGGTATAATGCCCTATGAGGGGAGTGAACTAAAGCTTACGACTGGAAAACTGGAAACCCGCTCTTATTGACCTTTGCAAATTAGAGTGACATCTCTTCAATCGGCTCCCTGCGGCAGTCCCCCTCACCCCGCCTCTCAGCCACTCCCCGAAGGAAAGGGCTAGGAGGGGGGCGTCACTCAATTATGTAATCCTCAAGTGGCTTTGGCCTCCGGTGGACTAAGAGACAACCTTATGAAACATAAATTGCAGGTGGGTTTATTCCTCGTTAGTTTGACGGTTCTTATAGGGAATTTCGCTATATCCATGGTGGAGCAGAAACCGTTAAAGAATACTGCAGGAAAAGGGACGCCAAGCTCGTCAACAATCAAGATCTTTTCAGCTCAGCAAAAGGGATTCATCATGACCGAAAAAATAACCAAGACCGAGGAAGAGTGGAAGAAGCAACTAACATCGGAGCAATTCTACGTGGCACGAAAAAAGGGGACGGAGAGAGCCTTTACGGGACCATATTGGAACAACCATGAAAACGGAGTGTACCAGTGCGTCTGCTGCGGCAACGATCTTTTTGAATCGAAGACTAAGTTCGATTCCGGAACTGGCTGGCCTAGTTTCTCGGAACCCATTGCCAAAGAGAACGTCAACACCGAGACAGACAATAGTCTTTTCATGCAAAGAATTGAGGTCTTGTGCAGCCGATGTGACGGCCACCTTGGCCACATCTTTAATGACGGGCCAAGGCCAACAGGTCTTCGTTATTGCATTAATTCCGCTTCGCTGAAATTCAACAAGACAAAGTAACAAAACCCACTCAATGTTTACAAAGCAACGGCTCAAGTTCCACTCCCTTTGGATCGCTGCTCGACAATTCCCCGCAAGTGCTGAACGTCTTTTTGGTGGATCTGCTGAAGCTGCGGCATCTTGAATTTCCCCAGGCTATCATCTTCCAGAGTCAGCGTCCCGCGATAGCCCGACTTGTGGTAGAACCCAATGATCTTGCGGAAGTCGAGATCCCCGGAAGGAACCGGTTCCGCATACTGCAAATACTCCCAGCCTTCAGTGCGTTGCGTTTCGCGTTTCTCCTCCGGATACTGAATGTTTTTGACATGAGCATAACGAATATAGGGTGCAAAATGCTCTGCCAATTCGTAGACTTTTGAGAGGGGATGACCAAACCAGTACATATTGCAGATATCAAGCGTTAGAGCCACGTAGCGAGAGTCAAAAGATTTGAGGATCGGGTCAAGAACTTCTTTCCGATTCAAGTAATGACCTAGATTCTCGATGGTGAGCTGCACACCGTTTTCCTTGGCCACTGCTTGCAGCGGTACTACAAACTCCCTTGCTTTTTCGATGAATTGAGCATCCTCTACGTTTCGGGCGATCAATGGCATCATGATTACGGGGGTTTTTAGTTGCCTGGCGACTTTGGCGACAGAACTCACCCATTGATAAACTTGCGATGGTGTCATCGGCCCGGCTAGCGGGATGACTGTGGTAAAGGCGCAAACTGAAATTTTCTTTGCCTTGAGAGTTTTCTTCAGCCGCTCAACCGAGGTCTTGTCAGCAATCGAATGCGTTGTTCCATCTGCCTCGTACAGGTTTGGGCATCTAAGCTCCGGGGTTACCTCCAGTTCCAGGCGTTCGACGCCAATCGCCTTGGCTGCCGACCACACATCTTTGTAGCCCATGCTTTTCAAATAGCCGTCGCGAATTCCGACGCGCATGCCCTCTTTGGCGTGAAGTGGCAGGAGAAGAACTAACAGGACGCCGGAGAAAATCAGTGTTCTTTTCATGGAACATCCTTGTTGAGATTGAATCGCGATCTTAGACTGCCTTGTCACCTTTTAGAAATCAAGTTGAAAATTGAAAATTGAAGGATTTCGTCCTCGTTCTCGTCGTCGTCCTCGGTTTTCAAGGCCGATTACAAGGCCGAGGATGACGAGGAAGGACGATATTCAAAGGTAGCGACCCGACTTTTGGGCATGGCAGCCTTAAGTGGAGAGGTGTACCGACCTTGAAAAGCCCACGATGAAGGCAGAAAGCGCATTCATCGTGGCTACCCAGATTCCCTCCGTAACTACATGCATTACACTTCTTCACTTTTCCTCTGGATTTCGAAAAGACGACACGGCTGTCTATGGTCGCGATTCAATCTCTACCAGGATGTGCCAGGTCAAGAA
>JBGOVH010000025.1:0-12030 GCA_041478005.1 Terriglobia bacterium
ACTTCAAAATATTTAGGGGATCATCAATGTATCCCGACCTCTTAGAATTGCATTGTGGGGGCATTCTAGAGTGATCTATTTTCCCACAGTTTGGCGAAACCGGCTCGCGTAGGGGTTTTGCCGCGGAATCTAAGTATACATTTACTAGCTCACTCCCTTATTACCTGACTCCCTCTCCCTGAGGGAGAGGGTGGCCGAAGGGAAGGTGAGAAAAATTGTAGTAACGACTTCAGTCGTTGCAGACTCGGGCTGAAAAGAAACGACTAAAGTCGTCACTACAAGCCTTCTGTGCGCCCACTCATTAATTTTTTCACACCTTCAGGCCGGGTGAGGGGGTATGGCGACCGAAATACCATTTTCAGGGGAGTCTCCACACCACCGATTGAAAGGCAAACTCACTCATCAGATTTACTCGCTGGGATATAATAGTATCCTTCCCGACTTCTAATAGCGCCAACAGAGCTTTTCTTGTTCGTGATTCGAACGGCAATTCTCCTGAACATCTGCTCGTGAGAATCGTTATGCGGGACATAGCCGAGGACGTATTGATTTCGGGCCATCTGAGAAACCTTTTGGTACGTCTCTGAAGAAGCTCTTGTCTTCAACGGATAAAAAGTTGCACCTCCGGTAGGCGCTGTGTATTTCTTCAACGGGTCTATTTTCTTGAATAAAAGCGAGTTCCCTTCAGGACAATGGAGATTATTGCTCGAATTTCCCAGATTTTTCACCAGACAAAAATAGCCCTGTTCCCTCTGGAAGAATCCTTGGGTGAGGACTTCATGGCCGAGGTACAACGTGGGGCGCTCAAAGGATTTCGTCTGGCCTGCGGCATGGCGATAGTTGCAGGTTTGTCTTTTGCACTCGTCTATGAACTCATTTTTCCGGCTCGTTCTTACGAACTTTTGCCGCTGATGGCAGCCATGGTACTAGTGGGGATGATGGGAATAGTCTTCAGTCTAACACCTTCAGGCAAAAGGCACCCTAGAGGTCTTTCTTTAGTGGTTGCAAACGCGATCGGAACGCTCCTGACCGTTTCTCAATTGGTAATCGGTTCCCATACCTACGGCCACTTCGGTGGTCTTTCCATTATTCTACTAGTGATGGCAACACTGGGAACCTTGAAGCCTTTCTCAGTGCTTGTGTCGGCAATTTACATTGTTGGCCTTTATTTCTCAACTGGAATTTTCCTGGATCGGTCTGTCGGCTGGCCGCCGCCGGCGACCTTCATTCTTCCGTGTGCCTTCTTGGCGTTCTCAGGAATTATTGCAGTTGGGCTAACCGTCTTTTTTCACCACGCAAAGCCAGGTGGTGGCTGCCCTGAGTCATGAATTGAATAATCCAGTGGGGGTGATCGCAAGCAATCTTGCAACTCAGGAGAAATGGATCCAGCGCATTGCTGAGGCCTTTTCCCTTATTCCGACAAATCTGGATAAGGTAAACAAACTCCTCGGAATCGGCCAGGAACTCAACCAGGGAAGCGTTTTGGCTCTCAAGCGCATTAGGGTCATGCTAGAACGTTTGCGTGAATTTACCCACCTGGATGAGGCAGAGACCAAGTACGTTGATGTGAACCACGAGTTACTCACCGCCCTCGAAATGGTCAAGTCAGAGATAGGCACAGAGGTGCAGATCCAGAAGGACCTTGGAACTTTACCCCAGATTATCTCCAAGCCGGGAAAACTCAACCTGGCGTTTGCCAGCCTGATACGGAATGCCCTCCAAGCCATCAATCAGCAAGGAGTTATAAAACTGTTCTCATCCCATAAGAACGGAAATGTGGAAATCACGGATTGAAGATAATGGCAAGGGGATCACTCCGGAAGAGATGAAGACCCTATTTGAACCCAAGTTTGTGGCGGAAGACGGAAGAATCAGGACTCGATGGGGACTGGCCACCAGCCGACAAATTCTGTTGCAACATCAAGGACAACTTGATCTGAAAAGCACTCCCGGCAAGGGAACGAGCGTGAAAGTACTCCTGCCGGTGAGGGAATTGCGGGAGACAGGTGAAGAAAAATGACGAAACGAACGCCGCCCAATGAACAATTAGTTCTCGAGCCGCGCCAGAGAGCTTTCCCATTCGGCATACAGCTTATTCAAGCGGACCGATAGGTCTTCATGCAGGTCGCTGAGTTGTTTGAATTGGTGGAAATCTCTTGAGAGCGACGGATCGTTCAACTGATTCAGAGTCGATTCTATGAGGCCTTCCACGTGTTGGATTTCCTGTTCTAAGAAATCACAGCGAGCCCGGATCTTGCTTAGTTCGTTCTTGCTGAGTTTCTGACCATTGACAGGTGTTTCCGTTTGAATTTGCACCTTTAGCGGAGGAACCACCCCAGCTGGTTGAATTGTGCCCACCCCTTTTTGTTGGCCTTCTTCTCTCTGTGATTTTTCAAAATCTTCATATGTCCCGTCGAAATGAGTGCAACTGCCTGTCCCATCCAGGTAAAGAATCTGATCCGCCAGCTTGCTCATCAGATAGCGGTCGTGTGAAACCACGATTAAGGTGCCGGGGAAATCCTGCAGAGCCGCTTCCAGGGCTTCACACGAAGGAATGTCCAAGTGGTTGGTAGGCTCGTCCAAAACCAGAGTGTTAGAACTGCCGTAAATCAGTTTGGCCAATGCCAAACGGCTCTTTTCCCCACCGCTCAGCGAGCCGGCTAAATGAAACACATCGTCTCCAAAAAATAAAAAGCGGGCAAGGTAACCTCGAAGTGTTTCATTGGTCGATAATGGCGAAATCCGGCGCATTTCCTCCACAACCGTTAAGCCTGGATCCAAATTTGAAAGCTGCTGGTCATAATAAGCAAGCTCGACTCTTTGTCCGATGCGAACATCTCCTAGCAAGGGACGATGAAGTCCCAGGATTGTTTTGAGGAGGGTTGATTTTCCTGAGCCGTTCGGGCCAATAATTCCAAGATTAACGCCTCGGTAGATACGCAGACTGATGTCCTTAACGACCACTTTTGTGTCGTATCCAATAGCCAGTTTCGAAAGTTTCAATACAAGATCGCCACTCGGGGTGTTGAGTTCAAACCGAAATCGGGCTTGGGTTTTATTATCAGCAACGACCTGGAGGCGTTCCATTTTCTCCAGCATCTTCCGCCGGGATTTGGCCTGTTTGGTTTTCTGACCGGCCAGGTTTCTGCGAATAAATTCCTCGGTTTTCTCGATATGCTCTTGTTGTTGCTGATAGGCCTTCTGTCTTAACAACTGCCGCTTCTCACGTTCGAGGGTATAGTCCGTGTAATTTCCCGGATACTCTTCGATCTGACCTTCTCTAATCTCCAGGATTTTGCCGACCGTGGCGTCCAGAAAATAGCGGTCATGAGAAACAATCAAAAAGGCGTGAGGGTATTCCTGCAAGAAGTTCTCAAGCCAGCGAACTGCGGAAATGTCCAAATGGTTTGTTGGTTCATCCAATAAGAGCAGATTGGGGTTGACAAGCAACAGCTTTGCCAAGTTGAGACGATTGAGTTCTCCGCCACTGAGTTCCTCCGCACTCCTATTCAAGTCTGTTTCTTCGAAGCCAAGCCCAAAGAGCACGGATTTGGTTTTGGCTTCGTACGAATATCCCCCTTCCATCTCCCATCGAGTCTTAAGCTGGCCATAACGGTCGAGCAATGAATTCAGACCAGAATGCTGGGACTTGGATTCAATTTCTGCCTCCAAGACCTCGATCTCTCTGCCGAGATTCTCCATATCTGAGAAGACCGAGAGCGCTTCCTCAAAAACGCTGATTTCATTGATGACGCAGGTCATTTGCTGCATGAAGCCCATTCTCACATGAGGTTGTTTAACAACCTGTCCGTCGTCGGGCTCCAATTCACCTTTCATTATGCGAAACAAAGTGGTCTTGCCGGTTCCATTGCGCCCTACCAATCCAACTTTCTCACCGGCATTCAGTTGAAAACTGACATCCTTAAGGACTGACCTGGTGCCAAAGCTCTTGCTAATGTGATTAAGACTGATGAGCATAGTGAAAATTGGCGGGTTTGACTACTGGCTGTTGAGAACTGATGCTTCAGTTTTTCCAGCCGCCCGTTGAGTTTCCAGATTTTGTGTCCAGGCAAACATTAAAAAAGGGCAGCAAGAGCTGCCCTTTTGTACAGTTAGAAAAAGAATGAGTTTTCTCAAGCAGCCTTTTGCCGCTCGGAACCCGGTGAGGAGAGTAGCTCAATCGCTTTTTTGAGTTGAAGATCCTCTTGAGAGGGTGGCCGGTTCGTTCCAGGAGAATCGTTATTGGGTGAGTCCTCGTCATCCTGCGATTCTGCATCTCCTTGTGAAGCCTCTAAACCATCCTTGACCTCAAAGTCAGGAGTAATCCCATTGCCTTGAATCACCTTGCCCGATTGCGAATAAAACTTTGCAGTGGATATCAATATGGCGGAATCACTCTCGAGCGGAATAAGCCTTTGCAAAGAAGCCTTGCCGAAACTCCTCACACCCACTAACTCGCCCCGACGATTCTCTTTGATCGCAGCCGAAACAATTTCGGCTGCGGACGCGCTGCCGTAATTCTGTAACACAACCAGAGGCAACTTGCAGACAGCTTTTGTTGGATCGGCCACGAAATCTTTCTTGGGGGATTTCTGCCCCTGGGTATAAGTGATGATACCGTGATCTAAGAAAAGATTGGCCACCTTGATGCTCTCTTCAAACTCATCTCCGGCGCAGTTTCGTAAGTCGAGGATGATCCGAGCGGCCCCACTTTTGGTCAAATGCTGCAATTTCATTCGAATCTCATCGGTGACTCCCGGAGTGAACCGGTAGATTTTTAAGTAGCCAATCTTATTCTCGATCAAGCTGGCCTTTATTGGCGGAACTTTGATTAGTTCCCTGGAAACATTCAACTCAAGAGGGTCGGCTTTCCCACGCCGCAAGATCTTCAGTTTCACTTGAGATCCAACATTTCCTGTCAACAAGTATTCGGTCTGCAGCAAACTGATGTCCCGTGTAGAGACATCTTCCACGGATTCGATGACGTCACCCGATTTCACTCCGGCCTTGTCGGCAGATCCCCCTTCAATAGGGTGAATAACGTAGGCATACCCCAGCATTTTTTCCTTGGATAACTCCACACCCACGTCCCCATTACCGTTGGTCTTGTGTTTTTTGTAACGCGAGTACTCATCAGCTGTGAGAAATGTGCTGTAGGGATCAAGTGACTCCAGCAGGCCTCGCAATGCACCATGCATTACTTCAGTGAGGTTCGGGTCTTCAACGTAGTTTGTGCGAATCTTCGCCAGAACTTCGTTAAACACAGAAAGCTGGGAATAGGATCCTTCCTTATCCGGGACTCTGCCAAGCAATCCGCCTACGACGGCATAGAAGACAAAGAGCGTTGAGACAATAATCAGTATTAATTTATTGCGATATTTCATTTCTTCTCCCTGCAGGCTTTGTGCCTTAGAGTTACTGCTTTATTATACATAAAAAAGAGCGAGCAACTGTGGATTCTTCTGAGCACTGAATCTCCATTCAGCGGTATGCTATCTTATCGGCAACAAAGAGGCCTCTGCGGATAAGAACTTGATTCTTGTTCGAGCTCGCTCGAAGGGGGTCTGGTTCGAGTTGGGGCAAGACCACGTGTAATCTCTTCTTTGTACCCCATCTTGGGAGATGAGCTGGCAAGGTCAGGGAACCACTCCGGGAAGCACATACGCATAAAGCATGACAAGTAACCCCACCAGGCTGGCGAGAACAACACTATGACCAAAAACGGCTTTAAAAATAGCGGCTTCATTCCCTTCCTGGTGTGTGGCCGCACTTGACACCACGATACTTTGGGCATCGATCATTTTCCCCATTACCCCCCCCGTGCTGTTGGCCGAGGCCATCAGTATCGGGCTAATATTCAGTTGCTCAGCTGTGACCTTTTGCAGATTACCAAATAAAGCATTAGAGCCTGCATCTGTCCCAGTCAGGGCAACGCCTAGCCAGCCGAGCAAAGTTCCAAAGAAAGGAAACACCCAGCCAGTGCGAGTGAGACTCAAGCCCAGAACCGTATCCATTCCGGAATATCTTGTGACAAAGGCCAGCCCCACCATGAAACTAATCGCCAACATAGAAGGTATCAATTGATGCAGAGTCCGCGCCAAAATCTCTAAACCCTTACTGAAAGACAAACCCAGAAGAGGGATCGACATCAGAGCGCCAGCGAAAACCGCTGTGCCGGGAAGGGCAAGAAAATTCAAATCCATCATGGCAGCTTCGGGTAAGGGTTGGCGAACTATAGGAGCTACGCGAAGCACCTGGTTGTGCAGCCCGGGTAACGGAAAATTTAAGGGACCAAACTTGAGATATTTGTTCAGGGAAGGCATGCCACAAACGAAAATGAAGATGGAAGCCAGTAGAAACGGCGACCAGCCTTTGAGAATCAGCATAAGAGAGTGGCGTTGGACTTGCTTTTTGGAGTTGCCTGAGTTGATTTCCATGATATGTCGAGGTTTCCAAAACCGAAGGAAAGCCACCATCACCAGCAAAGAAAAAAGAGCTGACACGATATCCACTAATCCGGTTTCCATGAAATTAGACCAGTAAAACTGCATGCCCGCGAAGGACAACCCGCTGACTAGCAATGCCGGAAAGACTTCCCAGGTTTCTTTCCAGTTCACCATACTTCTAACCAGCCAGAGCGGAAGAATGAAAGAAAACGGTGGCAGAATCCTGCCTACCATCATATTAAGCGAATGCTCCGGAAGCCCCGTCACTCCCGCGAGGACGCGGATGGGATTGCCAACGGCTCCCCAGGCAACAGGAGCCGTGTTGGCCAACAGACAAAGAACTGCCGCTTGAAAAGGAGGAAACCCCAATCCAATCAGGAACGCGCCGGCAATGGCAACGGGAGCTCCTCCTCCTCCCGTCCCCTCAAGGAATGCGCCAAAACAAAACGCAATAAGAACTACCTGGATCCTGCAATCCGAGGAAAGCGCTGCGATGGATTCTTTCATGACCTGGAATTGTCCGGTTTCTACGGCAATGTGATAGAGAAAAATCGAAGCGACGATGATCCAGGCAATGCGCATGAACCCGAAGACAAAACCCAACAGGGAAGCATTCGAGATCAGCAACATTGGCATCTGAAAGACGAAAGATGCCAGAGCAATTGCCATGAGCATTCCACAGAGCGCCGAGATCCAGATGCGCTTTTTCAAAACGAGCATCACAAAGAATAGAGTGAGTACCGGAAGAGCCGAGATGAGAGTGGAAAGCGGCCAATTGTGAAACGGATCATAGTTTTGGCTCCAAGGCATCGGCCTATTCTTCCTTCAAACAGAATGACGTTCGGGGGTGATTCTTTCTTGGCAAGGCTCAATAAGGACTTAGCTTTTGCTGAGTCGCCGTAATTTATCGAAAACCTGCAAAAAATGAAAGAAATAACATTCCAAACTTAGGGTAACTACCCATGAGAATTCAATCCGAGCGAATCGCACGAATAGGCGCCAGTTTCGTCTTCTTTGCCAATCTCTGCAAAAAAGCTACAATTCCCAAATGAACAAACTAAGACTTTCGATTGTCTTCTATCTAAATTCTTTGCCTCTTTCGTGGGGATTCATTCACGGAAACGAGAGGAACCTTTTCGAATTGGATTTCTCTCCGCCTTCCCGCTGTGCTGATCTACTGGCGGATGGACAAGTGGATATTGGCTTGATCCCGGCTATCGAGTATCAACGCATTCCCAATTTGAAAGTGGTTCCTGGTTTGTCTGTCGCCTGCAAGAATCGGGTGAGAAGCGTGTTGCTCTTGAGCAAAGTACCAGTCGAGAGAATAAAGACCCTGGCAGCAGATAGTTCTTCCAGGACGTCCGTATGCCTGCTCAGAATCTTGCTGCGAATGCGATTTAGGACAGAACCCTCTATTGAAGTATGTGGGCCCAAATTAGAGGCCATGTTGAAAACCCACGATGCGGCTCTCATAATTGGAGACGTTGCATTGAGAGCAAATACCGAGGGATTCTTCTGCTATGATCTCGCCCAGGAGTGGCGGTCTCTAAC
Organism: Terriglobia bacterium; assembly: GCA_041478005.1. GTDB lineage: Bacteria > Acidobacteriota > Terriglobia > Versatilivoradales > Versatilivoraceae > JBGOVH01. Next base: position 7,998 of record JBGOVH010000025.1, read on the forward strand.
CGGCAAGCCTTTCGTTTTTGCTTTTTGGGGAGTTCGCGATTCCATCCGGTTTTCCGATTCATCCGTCTTTCAAAAATCTCTGAACTTCGGGAAAGCTCATTTGGAGCAGATTATTGGAGAGCAGTCCCGGCGTCTCGATCTTCCTGAAAAGCTAATCCGAGATTATCTGACAGAGAACATCGATTATTCTTTGGACTCGGAGAATTTGGAGGGACTACAGCTGTTCTATGAAATGGCAGAGCAATGCGGACTTATCGACTCAAAAAAAGGAGTGGAGTATATTTAAGTGTGAAACGAAGCACTTAGTATTAAGCACTAATCCTTTTCAACGGGAATGACCGCAAGATAGAACTTGCTGTTTTCCGGAAGATCAACAGCTTCGAGCGGTTCGAAGCGGCCATGCCGATAAACGGCCAAAATCTTTTCCGTAACCTGCTGTTTATGGTTTCTGGATCGAGCAGGAGGAACTCCCCTATCCATAGCCAGATTGGCCAGTCGATCTGCTTCTCGATTTTGCTCTCTCGGCACATGGTGGATGGAAAACGATTTCAGTCTTGAGGTCAGGACTTTGGCCTGGTCGTATAGCTTCTTCAGGTCTGGATGCCTGACTTTATATTCACCATTGATTTGCCGCACCAGCAACTCTGAGTCTGCGTAAACCTTGATTGCATCGTAGTGATGCAAATGGACGTATTCCAGCGCTCCGATGAGGGCGGAGTATTCAGCATAATTGTTGGTCTTGGTCCCCAGGCTCACCGATAGTTGATCAATTTCCTGTCCACCCTCGTCCTGAACGGCAACACCATAACCAGCAATTCCCGGATTCCCGCGGGAACCCCCATCAATATAAGCAATGCAGCGTTTCATGCTCTGTTTATGGTTCTAAACGGGAGACGGTTAGGCTATTGGGAAGCCTCGTACGGCGCGGCGGGACTCCAGTATAAAATGCGGCTGCAGTTATCGCAGGTGATAATCGATTCCCCTGAAATGACCTGGGTCAGGACATGCGGCCGGATGCGGACATGGCAGGCTTGACAGGAATCCTCGGTTGCTCGGGCCAAAGCTACCCCCTTGCGAAAACTGCCGATCTGAAAATAGATTTCGAGCGAGGAGGGAGTGACGGATTCGATGATCGCTTGTCGTTGTGCCTTCAACTTTTCAGAAATCGATTTATCCTGCTCCACCTCTGCTTCAGCCGCCTTTTTTTCTGCCTCCACAAACGCCCTCTCCTCCTGAAGCTGTTGCTGAATCAACTGGGCTTCACCCCGGCGCTTTTCTTCCTCTTCCATCAATACAAGGATTTCATCTTCCAGTTTGCGAATCTGATCACCGTTGAACTCGATTTCATGTAACAGAGCCTTGTATTGCTCATTAGTCTTCACATCTGTCAATTGACCACGATACTTGGAGTTCTTTTGTTCCAAATCCTGGATACTTGCTTCCAGCTTCTTCTTCTCTGAAGCAATTCTTGTCAGGCGTTCCTTGTTTGAATTGAGAGACTGGAGTGTGCCATTGAGCTTGGCTTCAAGATCGGCCAACTGTTTGGGAAGGAGATCGATTCTCTCGGCGTAATATTTAGTCTGGAGTTCTGTTTCCTGTAGCTTGATCAGTTTTTCTACATCTGGATGCATGCCAGGTTGGGTCCAAGATTGAGGTGGTGGGCCCACTAGGACTTGAACCTAGGACAGCCCGGTTATGAGCCGGGGGCTCTAACCAACTGAGCTATGGGCCCGAAAGAAGACCGTGAAACTATACCACGCAGACTAAGGATTGTCGAGCCAGTGAAGATAGTGAAGTTCATTGTCGAGTCCTATTGAGGACACTACAAAACCCTGGGTTAGATTCTCTGGTCCAACGCCTCCATGTCAGATCGGAGTCTTTCAGTCGATTACCTTATTTCCAGGAATTCCTTGTCAGGAAGCTTTGGAAAAGACGCATGAGGCTCGGTCTGATACCAGTAGGCCACCGAAGAAATGTCATCCTGAAGGGGAAGATATCGACCGCCGGATCGCCAGCCCAGAGCCTGGATCGTGACTTTCAGATCCTTGTCGAAACGGACAGGATCCATGATATGCCAGCGGTAGAGCCCGAAACGTTGTTGGGATTCATAAAGTCCATCCGGTCGGATCACTTGGGCGAGTCCTGAATAGGGAGTCGTAAACTCCTGGTAACGATGGGTCTCTTGATTTTCAAAATCATAGGAACCGCAGAAATAGTCCTCCGTGCCTGTACCGGAAATGGTGGGGAATTTACCATCGCCATCCAAGAAAAACTTGATTTCCCCCTCCCCCCACCAACCCGTGTTGTTGACTCCCCAGGCCATGTAGGTGCCGACATAGTGGCCCCAGCCTTTCACTCCGTCCAGGATCACGTGATCGGATTTGTAAGACAATGGATGGGAGCGCCGAAACTGAGCGTGGAAATAGGCAGCTTCTTCCGGAATCTCTGTTAGTGTGTAATCTACCTGGTAGTACAATGTCATAGGCTCTCCGTCCAGGTTCTCCATTGTGATCTTGCAGGACTTCCGGAAGGGCATTTCCCAGTAAGAATTAAAGGCACTGCCGGGATTGACGCAGACGGGCAGAGAAGACACCTGGGCGTATTTGCCCCATCCACACACGAAAAAATCGCCCACGGGCACTTCCACTGAAGGCTCGCTCTCGCCATCCCAGTAGACCCGCAGGATTGAAAAACGCCAATGCCCGGTAGGAGTCATCCAGATGTGCTGGATAGCGCCTGGCCCTTGAATTTCGGCTACAGTGAAGATCTGCTTGGGTGTGATTTGAACTGAAGGGGAGATTTTCCATCCCTGCCCAAGATCTCTAGCGGCCTTGGCCCCGGTGCCTTCCGTTGCCATTCCCCCACGACCTTTTTCCCCGTTGAAATTTTCTGGGCTAATGGAGCGAGTCTTCGCACGAGAAAGGCGCGAAAGATTCCCCAGGCTCAAATTGAGCCCATTGAAGCTTGATTTCTGTTCCACTGTTCCAGAGATCATCACAGCAGCCAAACACAAAGCGAGTAACATTAGGGACACTCTCTTCATGACTTTTTTCCTTTCGACTTGATATTGAGTGGGCATGATGCGGTAAGAGTTATCAAAAATTCAAGGACAAAAGAAGCAAAAAGAAACAAGTTGAGAACAAGGGAAGAAGGGGTCACATCTCATTATTACTTATTTTGTTGACTTCTTTGTCAATAGAAAGCTATCTTAGGCGGGCGAAAACACGATTTTAACCTGTGAAAGGGGCGACGATGGCAAGGCCATTAAGGATTAATTTGGCTGGGGCCTGGTACCATGTCACAGCTCGGGGCAATGAGCGGAAGGACATTTTCCGCGATCCCGCGGATCGTGAGCAGTTTGTGAGGCGGATGAGCGAAATGGTGGAACGGTTTCGAGTAGGCTTGCACGGTTACGTGCTGATGGGTAATCACTATCATCTGCTGGTGGAACCGGAAGAGGAGAATTTGAGCCGTGCCATGCAATGGCTCAACCTCAGCTATAGCCAGTGGTTTAACCGGCGACATCAGCGGTCAGGGCACCTGCTGCAAGGCCGGTTTCAGTCGGTTCTGGTGGATTGGCAGCAATGGGGGTTGGAGTTGAGCCGATATGTGCATTTGAATCCGGTTCGAACGGGGAGGCATCTGCTGGACAAGCGGTCACGGAAGCGAAATCAGTCTGGTGTGGGGCGGGGTGTGAGCGCCGAGGTAGTTCGAGCACGTGTGGAAAGTTTGCGAGCATATCGTTGGAGTTCGTATCGGGCCTATATAGGGCTCGAACCGGTGCCTGAATGGTTGCAATGTGAGGGAGTGCTTGGGCTGGTAAAAGGAAGAAGGGGAGAACAATGCAGACAGTATCAGGACTATGTGGAAGGTGGCGTCAGGGAGGGAGTGGGGGGTTCGGTCTGGGCACACCTGAAGGGACAGACCGTGTTGGGAGATGAGAAGTTTGTGAAGAAGCTGCAAAGTGCGCTAGAAGGAGATGAGCGGGAACAGGCGGGGTTGAAGAGGCTCAGACGGAGGCCCAGATGGGAGG
>JBGOVH010000497.1:0-3212 GCA_041478005.1 Terriglobia bacterium
AATTAATTTGAAAGCAATAATGGTGCCTATCCCCGCGCCGGTTCCACTCATGCCACTAACAGTAGCAACCGATTCCTGTGTGTAAAGATCTGAGGGGAGCACGTTGGCGATCGTTGAAAACGACGCATAAGCGAAAGTGGCGATAGCAAAGAGCGTGGCGATCAAGTAGAGATTTGTCGTGAGGATTGTGGGGATCAGCAGCGTCACACCCAGTCCCCCGAAAACTACCAAGGCTTTGCGGGCACGACCCAACGACCAGCCACGCTTGATCAAATAGCCAGACATTCCACCTCCGAAAAAATTCCCCAGGTCGGCAGCGATGAAGGGCACCCATACAGCGATCAACCCTCCTTCGAGGTTGATTCCTTTGGCAACGAGATAGATGGGGAACCAGTCCGTGATGAAAAACCAGACAGGGTCTGTAAAAGCCTTCGAAATGATAGTGCCCCACGTTTGTGGTAGCCGAAGCAGATCGATCCAACGCACACGGGGATTCTCTAGTGTCTGTCCGGCCTCCTGGAAATCCTGCAGGATCATGGTACGTTCCTGATCACTGATGCGCGGATGCTCTTTTGGAGGATGATAAAGCCAGCGCCACACCAATAACCAGATAAAGCCCAGCAGGCCCGGAATGATAAACGCCAGCCGCCAACCCCATCGGTGGTAGATGGGCAGGACAAGGAAAGGCGCGACCGCCCCTCCAACAGAAGAACCACTATCAAAAAGTGCCGTGGCTAATCCACGTTCTCGTTTGGGAAACCACTCAGACACAGCCTTGGTTGCACCTGGCCAGTTGGCCGATTCTCCCACGCCCAGCAGGAAGCGGAAACATCCAAAGCTCCGCAGGCCGGCAGCTAGTGACGTCAAGATGGAAATGATTGAGTACCAGAGAACCGACACCGTCAGACCCAGCCTCGTGCCGACCCGATCGATGAGCCTCCCAAAGAGAGTCTGTCCTACGGAGTAAGCGACGCGAAAGGCAATCACGAGATTGGCGTAGTCAGTGTTACTCCAGCCATGTTCCTGCTTCAGGTAAGGCGCAAGCAGCGAGAGAGTTTGCCGATCAATGTAGTTGATGACCGTCGATGCGAAGAGCAGGACGCCGATCCACCAGCGCAAGGCAGCGATGGGCCTATTTCTAACGCGAGTCACAATGTGAGGGTTTTGCATAAGGGTGCCACGGTGGGTGCCTCTTTGTGGGCCGTGGTCTTTCTGGAGGCTATCAAGGGGGGAGAGTGGCTGTCCATAGATATGTGGGAAGCGCGTTTTGTGCCACCTTAGCCCGATTTCTCACCACCAAGACTTAACTGGGCCTGTGGCTGCAACCAACACTAACCGCAGAAACTCGGAGTTGAAGCTGTGAGACAGCTTCAAGAGAAAACTTTGGACGCAGATGAATGCTGATAAATGCGGGTCGATGGCACGCATGGCACAATCGAAGCTTCAGCCGGGTTAGGCTTCAGGTGACGGTTGAAGAACTCTACACTTTTGTTAACAACCAAGGTCATCTGCTGTTTCACTTCATGTCCCTCTCCCTCAAGCTTAATCAGAGATGCTTCGACGCCCGCTTTGTGCAGGGCCTCAGAGAAACGTACCGATTGATCCAAAGGAACGAGTGCATCCTCCGTTCCATGTAGGATTAGGAACGGTACGGTCTTTTTGTCGACGTAAAAGAGTGGCGATGCCTCGCGGTACGAGTCGGGGTCATCCAAGCGAGGTTTGCCAAGGAAATTAACCACAAGCGACTCTACGTCGACGGGTTCAACGGGCAATTTCGTGGTGAAGTCCTTTGGGCCCGCCAAGTCGACGACACACGTAACACGGCTGGAGTATTGAGCTAATGCAGGATCGCTATTGTCGCGGGTATCTCGGGTTCCCAAAAGAGCCACCAAATAACCTCCCGCCGATTCGCCAAATGCCCCGATATGCTTAGGGTCAATTCCATATTGAACGGCCTTAGACCTGATCCAGCGCACGGCGCGTTGCACGTCATCCAATTGCGCGGGATATTTGTTTGAGTCTTTTGTTGCAAGACGGTAGTTGATATTGAAACAAACGTAGCCCTGCTTAGCATAAAAGGACACTTCATCTTTGGTGAAGTCTTTCTTATCGCCGCCAGACCAGCCGCCACCATGGACCAGAATTACGGCAGGACGAATCTTCTGTGGCCCAGACGGCCGATAGACATCCAGCCGCAACTTTTGACCTTCTACTTCTCCGTATACCACATCATATTCAACCTGGACGAGGCTCTCCTTGGCGGTGACACTCCAACTTACAGTCACGAGAAGCGCAACAATGAGATGGGAAGCGTGTGGAGGAAGAATAGAGAAGCGATTTCGAAGCATATTGCGTTACTCCTCTGACGTCCCCCCTTGTTTAAGGGGGGACGATTATTTTCATCCGTCGTGCCGCCGCACAGCGGTATCGGGAACTCCTCAGAAAATAGATGCTCCGTAACTGCCCCCCCTCACCCGCCTTTCAGGCACCCTCTCCCCAAGGGAGAGGGAATAAGAAAGGAGAGTAGGTCTCCTCTCGCCCCATCAAGGGAAAGAGGTAGGGGATGACGGGGCGTCCAAGGGTAGACAACTGGATGATATCCTTCCGCAAAGTAGTGCTCGACCCGTTCCAATATCCTCACCGGTAATATCCAGGTCCCACACGCATGTTATGCAGGATCTCCCGTGGAAAGCTGTTTGAAAGCCACAATCCTATCAAGCCGTGCAAAATGCCCAAAGCGAAAATGTTGGGCTCCTTGGAATACACGAATGACAAAGCAAAACCTCCAAGGAGCGTGAAAATCATAAGCACAGGGTTGGGAAAATGCAGCGACATAAAAATAAATCCATTGATGATAGAGGAGAGCAGGGGATTGGAGACCACTTTCATAAGCCGATGATGAAAGTACCCCTGCAGGCCATATTGCTGGAATGTGGCCCACAAGATATAGCGGAGAACTGGGCGGATGAATTGCCAATGATTGAAGATTGTCCAAATTCTGCCGCTACCCAGTCCGACAATGGTGAGCACCAATATGAAAGGCATCGAGACCAGCGCGCTCAGTTTCAGGGCGGCCAGAAAGTTATCAAGTCGAAAACCCAAGCTGCCCATTGTGTCTTTGTGCCAGACATGTGTGGACAAGAGGAAAAGGAATAAGGGCCAGGCCAAGTCTGGATGCGTAAATTGCCAACGCCAGATAAATGCCTGAATCA
>JBGOVH010000391.1:0-3942 GCA_041478005.1 Terriglobia bacterium
ACTGTCCTATATCGAGGCGGGCAATTTGAACGGCGATGCGGCGGCCATAAGCAATATCCAGGGTTTCCACTTCACTCGGCGGGCGCTTTGTCAGCACTCCGGGCAGAGGGAGCAGTGGACCCAGAAAAGTAGTGGAATCAATCAGCGTGATCCCTTCGTCTTCGAGAACTCTTGCCACCCCGCCAATCAATGCATCCGTGTTCTTTGACTTTAGGCCGGCTAACAGTTTGATCAATTTCAAGTCCGGCACAATGGAGCTGAAGATCTGTTTGTGTTTGACCTGTCCGGCCATAATGGCCTCTGTGACACCCTCTTGCTTGAAGGTCTTAATCAGCTTTCCAAGCTGACCGAGGCTGATCCAGTGAACATTTCTGGCACAGGACTCGATCTCCGAGAAGGTCTCCTCTTTAATGGCCACTACCACCATGTCCAGTCCGCGACTGCGTGCTGCCTCGAGAACTAGAAAGGGAAATCTTCCATTACCTGCAATCAATCCGTATCGGGACATAAACAGTTGTTAGTTGTTAGTTGTTAGTTGCCGATTGAAGATGTCAGCAGGTAGACGGCAGTGCAATAGCTGATAGGACTCTCCTGAAGTCCCTTCTTCTTAATGCGGGACAACCAGAGACCTTGATTTCCTGACCCCGCAACTGACCACAGACAACTGATCACTATTTAATCACGCCTCTTTCACTGCTTTCTATGAATTCAATAATAGGCTGCACCTCGGGCTGGTTATGAAACTTGTCCTTGAGAGCTTTAAGGGCCTGAGCGGTATTCAATTTGGACTGCAAAATAATTCGAAAGGCGGCTCGGACGATCCGAATGGACTCCGGGGAAAACCCCCTGCGTTCCAGACCGATGGTATTCACACCATAATTCTTGGCTTGACGCGCAGTCACGGTTTTCGAGTAGGGTAGTACATCTTTAGTGATAACGGAGTAACCTCCAACGAAACCGTGAACACCCACTTTGCAGAACTGGTGGACACCTGAAAACGCTCCGACGGTGGCATGATCTGCAATGGTAACATGCCCCGCCAAAGTAGCCGCATTCGCGAGAATAATATGGTTACCCAAGACACAATCATGGGCAACATGGCTGTAGGCCATAATGTAGTTGTGATTCCCGATAATTGTGCGCCCTTGCCCTTGGGCGGTGCCACGATTGATTGTGACATACTCACGGAATATGTTGTGGTCTCCGACAATGAGTTCCGTTTCTTCCCCCTGATACTTCAAATCCTGCGGAGGGAAGCCGATCGAGGAGAAGGGGAAAAAATGACAATGTTTCCCAATTCGAGTCGGACCTTCAATCACCACGTGGGAATCGACCCGGCAGCCGTCTCCCAGTGTCACCTTATCCCCGATAATGGAATAAGCGCCCACAATCACTTCTTCTCCCAGAGAGGCGCCAGGACTGATGGAGGCAGTTGGATGGATGCCCATTCATTCACTCCGGTCCACAATGGATGAGAGGATTTTGGCCTCAGCAACCAATCTGTCATTAACAAAGGCTTCGCCCTTAAGCTTTCCATGCCTGGGCCTCATCTTAATCACTTCGACCACAATCATAAGCTGGTTTCCGGGAACAACGGGCTGGCGGAAACGGGCTTCATCAATTCCCATAAAATACACAAGCTTCTTCTCTCGATCGGAGATCTCCCGCAGAACCATCACTGCAGCCACCTGCGCCATAGCCTCCACGATGAGCACTCCTGGCATCACCGGCTTCCCTGGAAAATGCCCTTGAAAGAAAAACTCGTTGACGCTGACATTCTTCAGTCCCACGATCCTTTTGGAAGGCTCCAACTCCACAATCGAGTCAACCAACAAGAAGGGGTAGCGATGAGGAATGATTTTTTGGATTTCATTGACATCCATGAACATAGGCACATCCTTTGCGATGCTGGTTTCTTGAAGTCCCTTGGGAAGCTGAATCTGCTCGTACTCTTGCTCGTGCTCGACTTGCCTCAATTAGAGTACCCATAGGAGCACGAGATTTGCACAGACCTTGAATGACTTTTAGCGGATTCTGAACAACGATTCTGGGTGGCCAAGAAAATGAAAAGGGAAGTTTGGCCCTGTCAAAGAAACCAACCTTCCCCTTCACTTCGATAAATATTTTGACTACATAACCTGATGGGTACGCAAGCCTTCAGCCACCAGCAGGCCCAAGCAGTGGGTGATCCCCGGAACGTTAGAAACGAAGAGTCCTTCCAGCAGATCACTGCTTCTTCGGCGGCGCCGCAGGGGCCTTTTGAACAGGCCCCGCCGCTTTCTGCGGAGCCGGCGAAGCCTTTTGAGCCGCTGTCGCCGCAGGCTTTGGGGGAGCAGTCCCACCGCTGATATTGGAGGAAGCCTGGGAGGCATCATACCGTTTGATGATTTCGTTAGTAATATCAACAGTCGGATCTGAATAAAAAAGCTGGCTGGTTTGGTTTGAAGAATCGAGAACCATGGTGAAATTGTTCTCCCTGGCATATTGCTGGACCATGGGAGCCAGCTTGGACCCAATGCGGCTAAATATCTCGTTTCGTAATTCCGTAAATTCCTTCTCGGCGTCTTCCTGGTTTCGTTTGAGCTCAGTAGACTTTGTTGAAATGCTCTTGCTCAGAGCTGCTTTGGCGTCGTCACTCAAAGTCGCGCTTTGTGTCTGTAACTGTTGCTGTAGAGTCTGAATTTCCGTTTGTTTTGCCTCCAATTCACTGCGCCTGGCCTCGTATTTCTTTTGAAAGTCTTCGTTGGTCTTTTTCCCTTCCGCACACTCGACAACCGCCTTGAAAACATTCAAGACACCCACCTTGGCGAGATTCGACGCCTGACCAAGCAAATTTGCCGCGGCCAGAACGACGAAACTCATTTTGAGCAAACAAAAAAGAATCCTCTTCATTTCCTTTTAGCTCCTTTTACTGAATAGGAATGGCCTCCAAGAAACCGCTGGTGTGGTTATCACTCTCTACAAGAGTAACCGCAATAAGAGACTGCAAATTAGGTGATTCGATCTCCAGGGGACCAAATTTGCCGCTGATCCCCAAATCTGACAAGATATTATCACTGATAAAGAAGCCATTCAGCTCAATAAAAATGCCGTCCTTAGTACCGATGCTCTGGCCATCCTCACTGTTTCTGGCCGTGAGCTTAACGGCTGCACGGGCATTCCCTGTGTTGATGATGACCAGCTTTGAATGGAAAGTTCCAGCGTTGGTCGCTGTATTAATGAGTAGTTTTGAGAAACCGTAAGAGCGGCCTACCTGCAACCCTGGATCGTTGGTGCTATTGTCAATCACTGAGATGAAACTGGAAAGTGTCTGATCTGACATCAGTTTGATCATTCCAGTGGTGTTGCTGACCGCACCTGATCCAATCAGGAATCGATTAATGTTGTTGATTTGTTTTATCCCATTGGCTGGCACCTTGGTGGATGCGCTGGCCAGAAGCACGCCGCCCTTATCGTGCAGTTCGATCTGTACTGTGGCTTCAACGGAACCCAAATTGTTGATAGCCAGATTGGAACGATACCTGTCCGTGTCCAAAGCAAATGGAAGGTAATTCAAGAAACCGAGAGGTACAATATAAACGCTATCATTGGTGGGGCTGGTCACCAGAGCCGTGTTGTTGACGGGGTTGACGGCCAGCTGCGTGGGGTTATCACCAATACTGGATATCACCGTTGTAAATTTGGTATTGTCGGCGAGATTAATGAGCGAAATGTTTCTATTGCCATTGGAAACCACGGCAGCGATATTGGTGTTGGGATTGACACCCACGCTGAACGGCTTGGTACCAACCGAGGCAACGGTCGTTATCACTGGGCTGGTAGTGGTACTCAAGATATCATCCAGGTTCAACACCGTGAGATCGTTAGTATCCTGATTGACCACCAGGGCCCGTCGAGTTTTCAGATTCAAGGCAATATCCACCGGCTTTATTCCAACCGTGA
>JBGOVH010000338.1:0-4195 GCA_041478005.1 Terriglobia bacterium
AGAAATCCGTCAACACAATTGATTTCGAATTTTATGCTTCAGCTGAGGAAAAACAGTCTCGTGGGGGGGATGGAGAGACCGTCTCACTCGACACTGCCAATCGGTCGGTCCAAATCCTGTTCATGCCGCCACTGGACCATTTTGATCCGTTGCCAATGGCGCGTCTGCTACTTCGCCAGCGTTTCGGCCGATCTGACAAGTTCGCGTTGGAGTCGGGCCTGGAACGTTTTCTAACGAGAACTGAAAATTCTCAGGATAAACTCCAGCGCGAAAGAAAACTCGCCGAGGTTCTGGAAATAGAGGGCTCAATGAGCATTGAGGAACTGCTCTTTCCTGAACATCCAGAGTCGTTGTCACCTTTTGCCGTCGGACCTTTGGCAGAAGAATTCGCGGCTTTTGTTCAAGAGAAGTACGGTATGGAGAAACTTCTGAATCTTTATGGCCGGGAGCTTTCCGCTCAATCCATAGAAAACGAAGTCGTCGAAACTTTGTTTGTTTCCTATCTTCAATTGCAGAAGGAGTGGAACCACCACATCCAGCAACGTCTCGATTCTTTTTCCGCCTCGCCAATTAGAAGACACGAACATCAGAGTTCCAGCTCACCAATCCTTTTCCAGAAAGGCATGTCTTTTTCTGCTGAAGGAGCATCCCATACTGGCTATATTTCACGAGCCGCCCGGAGCTCACTCGATCAATTAAAGGTAATGAATGTCGAATGGATCTCCCTTATGCCCTTCGCTTTCTCCGCATGGGAAAACGGCGGCAAGGAAGTGTCCTTTTCCCATCGGGGTCTCTGGGAGAGTGATGATAGTCTCAGGAAAATTGCCTATGAAGCCAAGATGCGTGGAATCAGAGTTTTCTTAAAGCCGCATTTGTGGTTAGGACGCCTTTCGACAGTGGAAATTCAGATTCCTAACAAACTCGACTGGAAAACTTGGTTCAGTTCGTACAGCCGCTATATTCTTCACCAGGCAAGGTTGGGAGCGGAGATCGGCGCCTCTTTATTTTCCATCGGTAATGAGTTGCCTTATTTGAGCCTGGATGCCGCACATGAGGCAGACTGGCGGCAACTCATAGCCAATGTCCGCAAAGTTTATTCCGGAAGCCTCACCTATTGTGCTAACTGGGGCGATGAATTCGAGAACATTCGGTTTGCGGATGCGCTCGATGTAATTGGCCTCAACGCTTACTATCCTTTGATAACCGATGAACAACCGTCAGAGGAAAATCTAATGAAAGGCGCAAAGACTCTCGTAAAAAGAATTGACCAGGTGGCCCGAAGGCAGAATCGTCCCGTGCTGGTCACGGAAATAGGATATCCCAGCCTCATAAGTGCCGCCAGGAAACCTTGGCTGGAAGATCCCTCCAGCGAAACCTCACTTGAAGTCCAAGCGAAAGCAGCTGAAGCTTTTTTTGCTGCAATTTGGGGAAAACCCTGGTTTCGCGGTGTCTATTGGTGGAAGTGGTACAGTCACGGTAGTGGAGGCGGGGAAAATGACCGCAGCTACATGCCCAGAGGAAAGCCCGTAGCACGGATAATCTCAAAATGGTACTCGCTTCAACATGATTAAAGGGAGTCAATAGCAGGGTCATCTAAATTCGAGCTCACGTTTCACGCATCTCGTTTCACTTGCGACCCATCACCTTTCTGGTACTGGGCAGCCTCAATGGCGGTCTCTACTCAAAAACCATCCCCACTTTACCTGCCTCGAAGAGTCGGCGATCCACTTTGGAAAGATTTCTCGTCATTTCAGGAGACAGGACAGAATAGTGTTTGATTGTGAGCAAATAGTCATTTAGGGCCCACAAATCCTCTTCGGCTGTCATCCAGTCTATGGAGTCAAATCGTTTGAGATTCAGTGGCCGCGAATAACGTCGAAGGGATTTCTCTTTTTTCAAATTATAGTAATGCTCAAAATAAGTCATCACCAGTTCACGAACACTTCGATACACAGGCTCTCGATAGCGCAAGCCGGAATAATTCGATTTGCCGATGGCGCCCCAGCCTCCTCTGAGCTTGAAAACTGCCAGAATATGGTCGTCGTCTCTGACGGCCTCCAAATCCACCACCAGTGGCGGATGACCGTTAACACGCAGAGCAGCGGCCGCCAGTAATGCTCCCTCAAAGCAATGACCTGTCATATCCCGCAGGACGCGGCGAGGTGACCGGCAAGTTTCCCCGTCCTTTTCTTTGTTGTAAGCAATTTCTTCGTCGAGGTATCTTTGGATCTTTTCCGGAGTACGCAGCCTCCTGAGAATAGAGAGTTCCTCCCTGGTTAGTCCGAACAATCGCTCTTCCACCTCGTTTTGAGAATCAGGCAAATCGCTGGGAGTCTGGCACCCCCTACTGTCCTGTGGTCAGGGCTTTCAGTTCCTTCATCATCTCTACAAGAATCCGCGAATCACTCTCGCGTGGGAATTCGAGACCCAGCCGGTCGGCCAGCGTAGGGGCAATATCTTCGGGGCCGCAGGGATCCGTGTAGCGTCCCGGTTTTACCCAGGGGGCCATAAAAACTATGGGCACATGACGGTCATAATCGTGAGGCGTCCCATGGCCGGTCCCACCCACGGCATCACTGAGATAAACATACTTCTTCGGAGTAACGGTCAAGTGAGGGCTGCGTGGCAGAAAGAAGGAATTACGGATCAGGGAAAGATTTCCCAAGTCCGGCGTGTTGGCATCCAAGATCTGCGCACGCGTGTAAACCGATTCAAAATCACCCGTCGCCATCAGAGCACTGGTAATCGCTTCCTCAACCGCTTCCCGTTTGATCTTATTCCTCCTGATGACCTCCTCATCCAAATAAAAGTTGGGGGGATCAAAACTGGCAATGAGCCCTTGAACGCCCGGAAATTTTGAGTTCATCACTTCCTTAACGATTCGGACAATATCGCTGGTTTTAACGCGCTTAGCTGGCAGACCCTTTGCTTGCAGGTTTTCAACCAAAGGGAGTGATCCGTGATCGGCCGTGAGGACAACCCAAGTATTGGCCATGCCTACTCGCGATTCCACCTCCTGAAAGAGCTTTTCCAATGTGAGGTCAAGGCGCAACAACTGATCCATTACCTCCTGACTGTCCGCACCGTAAGTATGCCCGATGACATCAGTCGCCGCAAAACCGATGGCCAAAATATCCGTTATGTTGTCACGCCCTATTTCGTGCCCTTTCATCGCCTCTAAGGCTACTTGTAGAGTCATGTCATCAGCAAAGGGCATACGTCGAAATTCATCATAAAATCTTGGCTCCGGCGGATTGCCGCGGACGAGATGCGGAAAAACGGTGTCTTTCCGATCCCATTCGCCCTCAACATCATCTTTCCCTGCATACTTTTCATAAATGCTTTTGTCCTCCATTAACCGTGTCCATTTCTTGCCGGCATATTGGTCTGGGAAACGCAGCTTGTTAAATTGATCCAACCAGGCAGGCGCGGTCTTCATGTAATAGCTGCTTGAAATGAACCTCCCCTCGACGTTTTCATACCAATAGGCCGCGTCTGCGCGGCGCCCCCCCATCAAAATAGCAGACCGATCTTTGAGCGCGACTCCAACCACTCTCGCCTCAGGAAATTGAACCTTCAAAACATCCCCTACTGTGAACCCAATAAAGTTGGCCGGAGAAACCCCTCTTCCCTTCCCGCCTATGGGCCGGTGAACTGGGTCCTCAACGACATTGATGTTCTTTCTCAGAAATGGGTCGTACCAGGAATTGGCCACGATGCCGGAATGGGAGGCGTGGCGCCCCGAAAGAATCACGGAATGCCCAGGTCCGGTTTCGGTATTGGCATGTCTGTACCTGGCATTGCTGAAAACCGCTCCCTGTTGCAACAGGGTTCGAAATCCCCCTTTGTAGACGTCAGCAAAGCGCGTTAAGTAATCAAATCGCATCTGATCAATAGAAAGAACCAAAATCAGCTTGGGCTTGGGAGCAACTCCCGCAGTTTCCGAAGAAGCGCAAGACAAAAAAAGGTTCACAACGATGATCAGGCCAAGGCCCCTTCTGAGACCAAACATATTGAGCACTCCTTTGACAATCCAAATCCGTGAAATATTATCGTGGTAGACGGCTACAGGAAAAGTCTAGCATTTGTGTTATTCATCAGCCGTAGAGATAACGGTAGCCGGCTTTCGTGTCAGAACTCCCAACCGAAAGAGTTGTTTCTTAACGTCCATTTTTGTGATTTTGGCAAGTAACTG
>JBGOVH010000022.1:0-12264 GCA_041478005.1 Terriglobia bacterium
AGCCCAATTGCTCCTCGATCGCCTGGATCAAACTCAAAGGAGAAGGCGCCCCTCCAATCATAGCCAACTTCAGACTGCTGAGATCGTAAGAGCCCCTGTCAGGAGTGTTGAGTAATGCCAAAAAAACCGCCGGCACCGCGAAGATCCTTGTGACCCGCTCCTCTTGAATGAGGCGCAAAATAGTTTGTGGAACAATCTTGCGAACCATGACATGCCTGCCACCCACAGCGGTGACAGTGTGAGGCGTGCCCCATCCGTTGACATGAAAGAGCGGCACAATGTGAAGGACAACATCATGATCTGTAGTCTGGCAAGTTGCCAGCAGGTTCAACGCATGCAAATACAGACTACGATGGCTTAAGACGACTCCCTTGGGGTTACCGGTCGTTCCTGAAGTATAGAAAAGTTCGGCAGGATCATTTTCATTACTGAGCGATTCGCCCTCAAACTGAGTCTGGGTATTAGAGAGAATCTTCTCATACTCGTGGTGTCCTGTTAAAAGCGGCTGAGTTGGCTCCATTTCCACGAAGTGACGGAGAGCAGAAACACGTGCCTGCATCGATTGAATGAGGGCGCGGAAATCTGAGTGAAAACAGAGCGTCTTGCACTCGGAATGGTTCAAGATGTACTCAATTTCGCCGGCAGCCATGCGCACATTGATGGGGTTCAGAATGGCTCCAATCTGAGGGACGCCATAATAAGCCTCCAGCAATTGATGGCAGTTATAACTGACAAAGGAAACAACCTCTCCCTTTTGAATTCCAAGTGCACGCAGTCCATTAGCAAGACGATCGACTCTCTCACTGAACTGGGAGTAAGTGAAGCGCCGCTCTCCATCGACGATTCCCACCTTTCGAGGATACAGCAGGGATGCCCTGTGGCGGAACTCTAGGGGAGTTAAAGGAACAAACATAAATCACCCTTTCGTCTAACTAAGACCAATGTTGAACACAACTAACAAGTGATTTGCGATTGTAGAAAGCAGGAGTAGGCGTGTCAAGCTATCTTGATGGTAAGACCCGATGGATGGCGGAAACTTGGTGACAGCTGGACCATGGGGAACACGGGGGGTTAGAGATTCATTAATGCGGCCGAATCCTCTGAAAATGAAGAACAAATCCAAAGAAGGACCCCCTGTAAGTCCCCCTTGTCAAGGGGGACAAAAGTGCTCTTCCCCCCTTACCATACCAAGGGGGGAATACAAGGGGGGTCCATGGGGATCATATTTTCATCCATCGTGGCGCCGCCAGAGGCGGCATGGGGAACTCCTGTGGAATGACGAGACCAATGTCTTTGCCAACTTTCCTTCTTTTCTCATTCCCCGCGTCCCCCGTGGTATTTTGCGTCCCGTTTTCTTCAACTCATCAAGGGCCAATTCCAATTGAAATTTCCGTTTTCGACTGATACATTTCCTTGCGATTCAAAATTTAGCAGAACGGAGCACCAGGAGGCTTCAAAAATGAAAAAGATTTCAAGACGAGAATTTGCCAGGGGATTGACCTTAACGGTAGGAGCCGCGTCACTATGTAGTGAGTCTTTGTGGGCTCAAAAAGCCCCGAGCTCTCTGGTTAACGGAGTGCAAATAGGAGTGCAAAGCTACAGTTTTAGAGATCGTTCTTTTGACGACGCCATCAAAGCTATCGTTGCGTCCGGAATCAACAGTTGTGAGCTCTGGAGCGGTCATTTGGAACCAAAGGGCCTCAAAGAGGAAGCACTAAGGAAGTGGCGGTTGGAGACTCCGCTTTCATTTTTCAAGGAGGCCGGCCAGAAGCTGCAGGCGGCGGGAATCCAACTGAGTGCATACAATTACAGCTTTCGCAAAGAAATGACTGACGATGAAATTGACCGCGGATTTCAAATGGTGGCCGCGTTGGGGACAAACGTAATTACCGCTTCCTCAAATCCCAGCATGGCAAAGCGCGTGGACGAATTTGCCAAGAAACATAAGATTCGTGTAGGCATGCATAACCATGCCCAGGGAGCAAAAGCAGACGAGTATGGCGGCCCAAAGGATTTTGCTAGCGCTATGGAAGGGGCCTCTCCCTTCATTTGCATCAATCTGGATATTGGCCACTTTGTGGCTGCCGGGTTTGATCCCGTGGAATACATCGACAAGCACCATTCTCGGATTGTGACCCTGCACATTAAAGATCGGAAAAAAGGGCTGGGACCGGAATCACCCGTCCTCAAGTTCGGAACGGGCGATACGCCGATTAAAGAGGTGCTCCAATTGCTAAAGAACAAAAAATACAAAATCCCCGCAAATATTGAACATGAAATCGAGGGCCAGCCAGCAATGGAGGGTGTGAAGGAATCGCTCGAGTACTGCAAAAAGGCATTGGCCTAACCCATGGTCGAATCGTCCTACTCTGGGCCGACAGAAGGGGGAAAAGGCGAAGAGGGGGGAGCTGGAGCGCATCCTTCCCCTTTTTTCCGTTTACCCTTTTCCCCCGTTGTTTCTGGCCGACACAAACGGATTGTCTTTCACGAAAAATCTCCAGGGTTTGGAAAGCCACGGCTCAGGCGTTTGCCCAAGGCCAATTCGGGGAGATGATTCAACTTGTTTTTTGGGAAAATTCATACCCGGCTCGATCCACATCTGCGATGAAAAGTGGCACAAGTCCAATCCATTTTGCTCACGTTTGATTGCCAACCCCTGAGTTAATCGCGCGGGTCCACTGCACAATTGATAAGGATCTTTTTCCCCGCGCAATTCTTGCATCCTCTCAATCCCATCAACAGGTTGAATGGCCCTCAACAAGACCGCGGAAGGAAAACCCTCTTCTTCCGTAACCACATTCAACATCCAGTGCATTCCATAAGTGAAATAGACATAGGAGAAGCCTGGGGGACCATACATGATCTGGGTTCGGGGAGTTCTACCGGCTCTGGCGTGACATGCCAGATCCGCTTCGCCAACGTAGGCTTCGGCTTCGACAATGATTCCCGAAAGCCTAGCGCCGTCCAACTGACGTACTAACAGGCAACCCAACAACTGGCGGGCTACGGTAGTCGTCTTACGGGAGAAAAAGGATTGAGGGAGAGGATTAGCAACGGGATGACTACTTGATTTCATGATGGGGGTAATGGGAGTGATCCGAGTCATTTTCCCGGTCAGAAATGCTGTAAAGAAGACTACTATTTTTCATTGGTCATTGAACATTTGCCATTTTTCATTGACTTCAGGAATCGCTTAAGCGAGAAAAAATGGAAAATGGAAAATAGTAAATGGAAAATTCCATTCTCCTCGGCCTCCCACCTCTGTTGCGAATCAACGAGAAATAAAGTCTCTTCCGTTCACTCCGCCCAGTCTGCAAGGAAGATGTTCGTCTCGCCTGGAATCTTGCCGTTTCGATTGGAGGCAAAAACGAGCTTGCTGCCGTCGCGTGAAAACATCGGAAAACCATCGAATGTTTCGTTAAAAGTGATCTGCTGCTGTCCTGTCCCATCCGTGTTGATCAAATAGAGATCAAAATTCCGTCCTTTAGGATCACCCTGGTTGGAGGCGAAAATGATCTGCCTGCCATTGGGATGAAAAAAAGGACAGAAGTTGGCAGCGCCATTGTGGGTGATTTGAGTCTTGAATGAACCATCAGCATCCATTACGAAGATTTCCAACTGACGTGGTTCTACTAGATGCTGGGCCAACTTTTCCCTATATCGATTGATGGCTTTCTCATTGCTTAGGTGAGAGGCACGATAGACAATCCTCTTGCTGTCTGGAGAAAAAAACGCGCCCCCGTCATACCCCACCTCAATAGTAAGCCGCTGGACGTGGCTGCCATCGATGTTCATGGTGTAAATCTCTAGGTCCCCGTCGCGAACCGACGTAAACACGATCTTTTGACCATCGGGTGAGACGGTTGCCTCGGCGTCATATCCAGGAGTGCGGGTGAGCTGCACTAGATTCCCCTTAAAATCAGACCGGAATATGTCGTAGTCCTCTTCGATAGACCAAACATATCCTTGGGAATAATCAGGTTTGGGCGGGCACTCGTCTCCCCCCAAATGAGTGGAGGAATAGATAAACTCCTCGCCGTTGCGAAGGAAATAGGCGCATGTCGTGCGACCGTTCCCAGTGCTGACTCTCTTCAGTTTACTTCCATCAAGACTCATGGCATAAATCTGATCACAGGCCCAGCTATCACGTGTGGATTGAAAGATGAGCTTCTTGCCATCAAAAGAAAAATAGGCTTCAGCATTTTCGCCACCGAAAGTGAGCTGCCGAATGTTTTTCAAATGCTTTTCCAAGTCTGTCTTTTCTCGAGCTGGAAATTGAATCCAGAATAAAGCCACGACGAAGAAGAACGAGAAAATGGGTTTCAAAACTCGCATGGTCGTGCTTCCCTGAAATCAAGTTTCCTGTTCAAGAGATTGTAATGCCTCCGTTACGGGGAAATCGAATTTGCATGGGTAGCCACGATTGGCGCGCTTTCTGCGGCTTCGTGGGCTTTCACTCGTCGGCACATCTGTCCACGATAGACGCAGAAAGCGCGCCAATCGTGGCTACCAGTGACATGAAATTCATTCACTCCTCCAAGGCACTCAGCGCATTGTGAATGGCTCCATAAGCTCGGTTCTGCTGCCATCTGGATCTATCAGATTCAGCTGCCAACGATTGTTCCTCCCGACTAACGGCTGGCCGACAACCGTGGGATTCCCTCCCTGGGGCCGTATCCTGACAGCTTCGAGAGATTTTTGCATGTCGGATACTTGCAGGGCCAAATGATGCAGGATGCCTAACTGTTTTCGATCCACATTACCTGTAACCAGCATGTACTCGAGATAGTCTGTGCTGTCAGGAAGTTTCATGTTGATCCACTGAGTGGTTTTGTCGGTGAATCCACCTCTCCAGATTTCAGAGAACCCCAAGATCTCCTTGTAGAAATGGTCTGCTTTTGTGACATCAGCCACCGTGACCCCAACGTGCAGCATTCGATCTGAGATTCGACTCGATGGGAGATAACTCCCCCGTGCCTTCATGTGTAACGAGTCCGGCAAATACTGAACGAATTCAACATGATGACCATCAGGGTCGGTCACCATCATATTCAAGTTCCCATCCCTTCCCTGGTTCGCTTTGTCCGGCACTTTGACTCCTTTCTCTGCCAAGTAGGACCTTAAGATTTCGAGATTGGGGGTCTCAAATGCAATATGGGAAAGCCGTTCGCTCTGATCTGGTGGAAGTCCTGGAATGATCTCAATGTACTGTCGATCATTCACCTTGAAGTAAACTAACAGAGTGCTCCCATCCTCCTTGAAGAGCCGAAATCCATCTTCATAGCCCAGCAAGTCGCCATAAAACTGCTTTGCTTTGGCCAGGTCACTTACCTGAAATGCGATGTGCGCGATGCCCACGATGGGCGGGCGCTCCGTGGCGGCAAGCGAAAACGTTAGCAGAAACAATATAACAATGGCGATAAGGGGTGTCATCCGTTGAGTTGGATTAGAATGAGGCTGCATAGGAATCCTCTCTGAGAAATTGAGCTCGAAGCTCTTTAATTACATATTAACTTTGAACACTACTTGAGGTTCACACGAACCTCCAGGCAGCTCGGAGAACAGCCACAGTCCTCGTGTTCCCAGTGGTTGATTTTGCCCGCTTCACCTCTCACTAACCTCGGTCACGGCTCGAATGCTTTCGTATGTCACATCGAGGAGTCTTTCCAGCTCTTTCCTGGAAATCACCAAGGGAGGCATCAGAACGATGACATCGCCAAGCGGGCGAAGGATTGCCCCCCGCTGGCGGGCTTCCAGGATAACTTGATGCCCAATCCGTTTAGATACCGGGTAGGATCTTTTGGTCTTTCTATCCTGTACGAGTTCGATCCCTGCCATGAACCCCGCCTGACGGATATCTCCTACATGTTGGAGTCTTCCAAAATCAGCCAGGCGCTTTCGCAGGTATGCAATCTTGGATTGCAGGCGCTGCAGAGTCTTCTCTTTCTTGAAAATCTCAAGGTTGGCCAAAGCCGCCGCACAGGCCAGCGGATTCCCTGTATAGGTATGTCCGTGAAAAAATGACTTGAACTCCGCATACTCTCCCAGAAAAGCTTTGAAGATTTCATCCGTAGTCAAAGTGGCCGCCAGCGGAAGGGTCCCGCCAGTAAGCCCTTTGGCAAGGGCCAGGAAATCGGGACATACTTGTTCGTGTTCGCAGGCAAACATCTTTCCGGTTCTCCCAAACCCGGTGGCGACCTCATCGAGAATCAAATGGACATGATGTTTACGGCATAGTATGCCAATTCGCTTAAGAAAATTCTTTGGCGCGGTGAGCATCCCGGCCGCCCCCTGTATGCCAGGCTCGACGACGACAGCGCATACTTCCTCATGATGCCGGTCCAGAGTTTCTTCCAGATCCTTCAAGCAATAGATATCGCAGGTGGCGGCCTGCTTTCCGAAAGGGCATCGGTAGCAAGTCGGAAAAAAGGCTTTGATGGATTTGAAAAGGAGTGGTTTGAAAATTCTTTGGAAAAGATCGACTCCCCCCAAGCTAACTGAACCAATCGTGTCGCCATGGTAAGCATTGGCGAAAGAGATGAATTTCCGCTTTCGGGAAAACGCTTCGCCTTTCTGTCGCCAATATTGAAATGACATTTTTAAGGCTACCTCTACGGCCGTCGATCCGTTATCGGAATAGAAGACTCGGGTAAGTTTGGCCGGAGTGATCTTCACCAGCTTCTTACCCAACTTAACGGCCGGAACGTTAGTCAGTCCGAGAAAAGTGCTGTGGTCGAGCCGTGATAGTTGATCGAGAATCGCCTTTACCATTGCTGGGTGAGCGTGTCCGTGGATATTAGCCCAGAGAGAGGAAACACCATCGAGGTATTTCTTCCCCTGAGTATCGTACAAGTAGACCCCCTTCGCCCGCTCAATCACCAACTGCGGAAATTCCATCCATTCCTTCATTTGAGTGAACGGATGCCAAAGATACTGCTTGTCCAGAGATTCGTAATTTTCCAAATCGGGTTTCACGAGGCTCCCTGATAGCAAGTTGCATTCAAATAGATAAAAACCAACTGGGAAATCTCATCTACCCCTCACCCCATAGGTGTTAAGGTAATCGAACGATTCAATGGCCATGAGGGGGACAATGGTTTGGGACGAAACTGTCTTTGGGCGATAAGTACTACGCGTTGGAAGGCTCGATTTCGGAGTCGGGGTTTTTGGTTTCGCGGATCTTCTCGTAGTAATTAGAAATGCCTCCTTTGGAGTATTGCACTCCCAAAACTGTGAAGTCTTTTAGTGCCGACTTCACAATGTACATCAGCCGGTTATTGCTACTGGGATCGGGGGGCTTGAGGTAGAAACCATCTTCCCCAAGCAAGCCAATTGAATTGGAAACAATCCCTTCAATGGTTTCATTGTCATAGAAACAAAGGCGCACCCAGAGCCCGTCGATCTTGGGCTGGCTTTCAAAAAACTTAACCTCAGAATAGTCTTTGTTCCCCGAAAACTTACGGACGAAGAAGAGGGCTTTCAATTCCTTCTTGGGTACACTGATGGTTTCTTCTGTCAGCGAAGAAATCGTGATTTCGTCTCCTTTGACTGGGTCGAGATCCGGCTCTACGTAACCTTTGAGGATTTCGCCATTCACTTTCCTGACAATTACTTTGCGCTTTTCCATAGCCTTCCTAACTGTGCGCACCCCGGTTGGGTGCATGAGGCCCATTCTTTCACCCAGACTTTGTTGCTTTCTTCTCCAATAACCAGGCGCTCTCACGCTTGTAAGCGTTAGAACCGTCGTGAAAGCAAAACTTGCCACCTTTGAAAATGGTGGCTCCGGCAAATTCTCCCTTTTTGTTGATGGCGTAGAAACTGAGGCCCGGAGGGTCACCTTTAAAAAGATCCACCACTCGTTTCAAGGCGTCCAGCGCAGCCTGCTCAGGAGATTTGCCTTGCCGCATCAGTTCAACCACCGTGTGAGAACCAACCACGCGGAGGTTGGCCTCTCCATTGCCTGTCGAGCCGGCAGCGCCTACTGCATTATCAATGTAGAGTCCAGCGCCGATGATGGGGGAATCGCCAACCCGGCCTGGAATCTTAAAGGCCAGTCCACTGGTCGTGGTCACACCCGACATATCGCCATTAGCGTCGATGGCTAAACAATTGATCGTCCCGTCGACTTTCTCTGAATCCCTGGTTTCCACTTTGGCGTGTGGCGCTACCCAATCATCTTTATCGCTAAGCTCTTCCTTCCACTTTAGCCAGGCCAGACGGGATTTTTCTGTCAAGAGATTCTCCTTCTGAAAATCGTGTGCCAGGGCGAAGCGCAAAGCTCCCTCACCCACCAGAAACACACGGTTGGTTCTCTCCATGACGAGTCGGGCAACCTTGGCAGGATTCCGGATAAACTTCAGCGCTCCCACGGCTCCTGCAGCTCCGGTCGGCCCGTGCATTACCGAAGCATCTAATTCCACTTCTCCGTCCGAATTGGGCAAACCACCCAGCCCGACGCTGCTATCCTCGGGATCATCTTCAACGATGGTCACTCCTTCGATCACTGCATCGAGCGTACCGCCACCATTCTTCAAGATGGACATGGCCTTTTCGACGGCTCTGATCCCATTGTCACTGGAAATCACCAGAAGTCGAATGGCAACCGGTTTGGAGTTTTGCGCGGATGCACCGCGACTGCCCAATGCCGATATTTCAGCATTTGCTATCCCGGATTCCGTCTGAGACAAAGGTCCTGTCACACTTGAAACACAGCCTGCAACCGTAGTTGAAAACAAGAATCGTCTTCTTGACAGCATTGCCCGTCCTAATTTCTCAAAAGCCCTGAATTCTCCGCATTATACGCATGGTTCGATTTTCTCACAACTAAAGTTATTTTCTTTTGTTCTACATCCGCACCAGAAACAAAAACCCTAAAACCGCTAAAGAACTAGCGCAGTTTTATCGTTAATGTTAAAGGAGGATCATCTCCTTATTCGCTCAGACTGCATTGAGGACTTGCACAGATGTCGTTCGAGAAACGAATTCTTGTGGTGGACGACGATGAAAAATTGGCAGGATTGTTTCAGGCCGTGCTTTCTGCACGCGGATACAAAACAGAGGTCGCCTTTACTGGAGGCGAGGCCCTGAAATTGATAGAAGATTTTCATCCGGAGTTAATACTGCTTGATATTGGCTTGCCGGATGTGTCAGGACTCGAGATATTACGCCGGGCCAAGTCCGGTCCAGCACAAAAATGCGATGCTTATGTCATTCTGATTACTGGAAGCTCCGGAATAGAAATGAAAATCGAAGGCTTTCATACCGGGGCCAGTGATTATGTTTCAAAGCCTATCGACACTCGTGAACTCCTGCTCAAGGTGGATCGAGTTTTTAAGACAATCTCAGCGCAAAAAGAACAGATTAATCTAACGCAAAAAGAGACCCTGCAGACCCTCGTTCAAAGCATGGCCCATGAACTCACAGCTCCTTTGGCTGCAATACGAAATGAAGTTCGGCTGCAATTGATGGAACCTGCAGCTGAGGATCTAAGAAATCGACTGAACAAAATAGAGGCCTTCGCTCAAAGCGCTGAGGGAACGCTCATCAAATTCCATTCGTCTGTCCGGATGGTTTCAAAAGAACCGGTTCCTGGCATCCGCTTGATCGATCTGAACGAGTCAGCCAAATAGAAATCGCTAAGTGCTCGTCATGAAATAAGTGTGGTGCGGTTTCTCTCACACTCATGCCCCCTATAGGGTAAATTGGGGGCGAGGGAGTAAACATAAGGATACTTCTCCCTCGCCCCCATCGGGGGAGAGGGCCGGGGTGAGGGGGCATTCAGCTGCGACAATTATTTCGTGATGAGCCCTAAGTTTCACTTCGGCCCTCCCGCACCACCAACACCGAACAATGAGATCCTTTTGCGACCCTCTCGGCTGTGCTTCCGAAAATAACCTGGTCCAGCGAGGTAGCTCCTTTGGCCCCGATCACGATCAAGTCCGCACCCCAGGCCTTAGCCTGGTTGAGGATTTCGACAAATGCCCGGCCGTTGGTAATGTCTGTGTTGATGGAAATACCCTCCAGGCTTGATGCCGAAGATGAGAGCAAAGATTCCATGGCCTGCTGTGCCTTTTCTTCGAGCTCAACCATGACTTCGCTCATTCCCGAGATCGGAAACCACTTGGAGACTACGGGTTGACTTTCGATGACATGAAACAGGAAGATCTCACCTCCACTTTGCCGGGTCATCTCAACAGCTGTTCTGAATGCTACGAGGGACTCGACTGAGAAATCCAAAGGACAAAAGACTCGTTTGAACCCCATGGCAGCTCCTTTCCAATTCAGAATCACCCGTGACGAACATTCTCCTAATAGAAAAGCAATCGTGCTGCCACCGCAGATCGAGCTGCTGGACACCATTCCAGGCATCAATCAAAGCGCTTCTTCCTAAGAAAACGCCATATGAGGTAAGAAAGAAGAATCGTCACAAAGATGAAAGAAGCGAGATAGATATTCTCGTGGATTTTCGTCAATACGAAAGTCCAATCATCCCCGAAGAAGTACCCTAGAGAAAGGAACGTCGAAACCCAGACTAAAGCACCTGAATAGGCAGCGATCGTGAATGGAATTGCCTCCAAGCCTGAAACACCCGCAGCGACTGCTGTAAAGTGCCTGACCCCAGGGACAAAGTAACCTACGACAAGAGTCCAAAGTCCGATACTCTTGAACCAGTCATGAACGCTCCCTAATTGCTCTTTTGTGATTCCAATGTATTGTCCGTAACGGTAAACGATTTGCAGTCCGAGTAGCCTGCCCAAGAGGTAGCTGATGGAAATGCCTGCAGAGCTTCCCAGGAAACTGGCAATCAGTGTGGCAAACGGATGTAGTTTCCCCCGAAAAACAAGATAACCAGAAAAGACAAGCAGGGTTTCGTCCGGAACTGGCAGTCCTACAATGCCCAGCATTAGTAGGAAAAAAATACCGAAATAGCCGTACGCAGAAATCCAGTGTTGAAAATGCATTAGACTATGGTTTCTTTCAGAACGAGCCCTCTTGCGCGAATTGGCATCTCATTATAAACATTCAATTCACAAAATGGTTTAGAATCCTTTTGAAGTAATGCGTCAGAAGGTGTAAAAAAATTCCAGCTGGGAGCGGCTCCGCCACCTGACGTGCGGAAAGGCTCTGCCTTTCCCTCGAGTTCGGACATTATTCATTCCCCGAAGAGGATATATTTACCAGCCCCGGGGATGTGCGGCAGCGCACTACCCTGGGAACCGATCGGTTTCATTCGGCCCATCCCTGAAGGGGATGAATACCCCAACGCCCGGTTCTCTATCCCCTTCAAGGAATGACAAGGTCGTTTATTGCCGTCCCAGGGTAGCGGCTTCGCCGCAACCCTGGGCTGATTTAGGAATCCCCTTTGGGGAAACAAAGGCTTCACTACCGAAAAACTCTTCTCGTTCTGGAAAGACGGTTGGAACGGTGCTATACTTTGGAGCACTTATAGCCTGCAGCGTCAACTGAAGGCGTGGCTATGAACGCCGCTTCTTCCCAAGACGTCACAGCATGGCGCCAAGGAAACACGTTTTCTAGGCCTGCGACTTTTCCCCGATCCGAGTGATTCCAAGCCGCAGAGTCAGATGTCGACTCGGCTATAGGACTTGTACTTGTCACTAATCACTTGCACAGTCTTTATGATCCCTGATCGTTGGCAACAAATCGAGAAACTCTGCCATCCCGCGCTCGATCTGGACATTGCCAGTCTGGACTATCCGCACATCTGCGCCCTCATTGGCCATGAGGACGGCATTTGATTTTCTGGTGATGCAGTATCTGCAAGGAGAGACGCTTTCGAAGCGACTCAAGAAGGACTCTCTACCTTTGGGCCAAGCCTTAACCGACTAATAGGTAGGTATCAAGGAGACAAAGGAGACGAAGAGGATGGACAGGAATGCCGCGACGCCCGATCCAAAGGTGTTTGTGCCTCATCCCAACTTGGGTGACGAGGTGAATGGGAACATCGTGGAGTCGGAGATCGAAGGGGGTGTCTACCTGGACGACCTTGCCGAGGGTGTGGTGTTGGAAGTTGAGACTCAGAACCATGAGTACACCATCGTCACGGGTGGCCGCGGCAAGGAATTGATCTGGGGTCACCCGCGATACTGTCCTGATCCCGTAGCGGTGAGAATCGCGGGGTCCACGTGGGGTGGCTCGATGCTGAAGGTTCGGTTTGTCGGACGTGGCATGCATTTGGAATTCGTGCACCCCACGTATCGGTCCATCACAACGTCGCGAATCAGGGCCATTCGGGCTGCGGACCCA
>JBGOVH010000373.1:0-4012 GCA_041478005.1 Terriglobia bacterium
AGAACATTAGAGTAAATAATATTCTCGCCGCAAATCCTAAAATCATGAGTGTCCCTCCTAATGGTTTTGGATTCTTCCTTTGTACGTAAGGGCCCGCAGTGCATTTGAAGATCTCGAACAAGGCCATCCAAATTTCACAGTAAGGATAGCAGAACTAAGCTAAGGACTCCAGTTCAGTCGGAACGATTTCGTTGTTGTATATGTCATTTGTATAGGGATATTCAGGAATTTGGATCAAGCTGCGAAAAGTCGTTTGGATACCCGCGGTATCAATAAACAATCACCAACGAATTACAGCGTCTAAGCCCCGGCGCCTCGAATTGATACGTGGCAACATTTCTGACAAAATCCCAACGCTGCAAAATCTGCTTGTGCTGCCTTTCTCCTTCCTGGGTTTGATATCGATAGATAATCTTGATGGGACCGCTTACCTCTGAAGCATCGGCAACCTTAAAATCAATGGTATTCTTTCCAGTAACGATTCTGGGGATTGACATGATGCCATTCTCAAAGAAAGACTCCAGACTGAGTCCTAGCAATCCCGCATCCTGAACACGCATTGAATTGGGTTGAATGGAAAGGCGAATTTGAAAACGATAGACCCCATGGATGCTGACATCCCTGCCATTGAAGCGGGAACGCCCTATTTCACAACCGAACTTTCCTGGCCCCGAATGCAGCGTCTGCCAGGCTGACCAGACATCGGGCTCCGATCTCTCCCTGGGCTTGGCTTGGAGGGTGCGAATTTCCACCCTGGGCTTATCGTGTTCCGATGCCAACCACTCACCGCTCAAAACACCGTCCACAAGAATATAGGGGCAGTAGAAATCAAACGTCGCCTGCCCGCCGCCCCTTACATTGGCGGGCCGCAGATAAGGAGCGGTCCTCGAATGAGACAGGTCAGTATTCACCGTTGCTTCCTGCAACCATTCGGGATCTTGCAAGTCCGGCTTATAGGTGATTTTTCCCCAGGCCTGGCCGATCGTTCGCCCGCCACTGATTTCTGCATTGTAGCCTTCACTCTTCGGGACAGTGGTTACATAAGGCGCGCACTTCTCATAGTTCGGATCGTTCTTCACCCAGTTGCCATTGAGCATGGTCTCGGTGACACGATAGAAGCGGCCGGAAGGACGGAATGGCTCTTCGCCTTTGGCCTCAAATCCCGCAGGCACGTAGAACTTTCGCGCAGTGTTATCCCAATGACGCTCAAGAGTTGTTCCTTTCATAAGCTGAAATGACATGTCGTGGAAAGGAGTTCCCATCTGGTATTGGCCGTTTCCAAAAACAGATTCCACCGGGCGTCCGGCTCTAATCCAATCTTCCTCGGACTCGTAATAGACCGGATGAATCAACAAGGCTCGTTCCCACTCGCGCCCAAAGTACTCAAAAAATGGCCGGGAGCGTTTCTCATAGCCCTTGTTGTTGAGGATATTTTGATCTTGCCCGACTTCAGCCCAGTCCAAAATCCTGGCATCGGACGTATCACGATCGAGTAAATAGTAACCGTATCGGGCATCGAATGCCGCGTACTGCCCATCCAACTTCAGGCGATACATGGTGTGGTAGCCTCCATCGGCGTGTTGAACGACCACTCTCTCTGCAGCCCCCCGATTTTTCTTGTATTCGCACCAGGCAGACTCTGCAATTCGGCTATGCGTATCACAATAACCCCAGCCATAAACGAAAAGATTTTTGTGAGCATCCAATACATACTGCTCATCACCATATTTGCCCTCATAGGCCTGGAGCATCCCGCCAGTCGCCATCTTGGAAAACAATCGAAGCCATTTGAAAAAGGACTTCGCTTGTTCCTTCTCGCCGGCATTTATGACTCCGTTCAACCGCAGGATATCTCGTGTCCAAGAGGTCAGATCCGTGCATTCAGGCCAATTCTCACTCACCACCAAAGGACCGGATAAAACACGGGATTTTGCCTTAGAGCTGGAATCCTCGGCAGAACTGAAACTGGTTTCAGGTTGCAAAAGTAACGAGGGTTGATCCGTCAGGCACACCAAGACTGCAAAGAAAGCGCTCTTCACGAAGAGTCTAAGTCTCATGGCCCCATCCCATTTCTTGGCGACTCATCTTTTGCGCCTGAAATCAAGATTTTTTGATGCCATGGCGTCCAATCACAAAAAAAACCTGCAGGGCAAGCAACTGGAAATAATCTTAAGAGCAACGAAACTGTTCTCTGCTGCGGGGGCAGGTGCTCGCCTCATGGGCTGGCCCGATCCGGTTAAGGCCGTCTCGACCTCGTTCTCGTAGTTTGAAATATCTAAGTGTGGTGGACATCTTTATGCTGTCTGAAGAAGTTTTCCAGCCCGGCCCTGGAAACGGAGAGGCGATCCTGTAATTGTTTGTTTTCCGCGGCGGACAACGGTTTGAAGTCTTTGGCAATTTCAATGTTTTGCTTCAGCATTTCAATTGTTGGCATACCAACATTGGCGGCGGCTACAGGCAGGCTCAAAGCATAGCGCAACAAATCCTGAACCTCTGCTTTTCCGGAGCCGCTTCCTAGCAACTTCTGCTGGGCAGTGACTTTCATCGCCACCACTCCCATTTTCTTGTTCAGTGCGGCAGGTAGGGTGAGGTCTTCAAACCCCCCGGCCTTTGAAGGATTCAACTGCAGCATGCAGCAATCAAGATCAAAACGCTCCACAGCTGCCTTGGCAGCAGAGCCATCCGTGTGGCTGGTGAAGCCAATAAACCGAGTTGCCTTCTGCTCTTTCAACCGGCAAATGGTTTCATAAACACCACCTTTTTGGCCGATCTTGTCCACATCATCCATTTTGCCAAGGGAATGCAGATGCAGCAGATCGACATGGTCGGTTTGCAGACGCTTCAGGCTTAGTTCAAACTGTTTGAGAAACTCATCCCTCTCCCGGCTTCCTAGCTTGGTAACCAGGAACACTTGATTTCGGCGTGCTTTCATGAGCAATCCAATGCGGCGTTCGCTTTCACCGTTGCCATAGTCATGAGCAGTATCCACATAGTTGATTCCATGGTCGAGTGCCCATGTCAAGGCAGTGAGAGCTTTCTCCTCTGTTTCATACATCATGAAACGGCTTCCACTGCCAAATGCCAATTGGGATACTTTCACGCCCGTCTTGCCCAGCACACGCCGTGGAAAAAGCAATTCGTCCTTCGGCGCTGCCAATACATTCGCAGCTCCTAACGCCGCAAGAGAATCAGCCATCGAAATAGATGCTGCGCCGACAGTGGTTTTTCTTAGAAATTCTCTTCGATTCATTAAACTCCTCCTTCCCTTGTTCAAGGGAGATTCTCATGCCGCTGTGCGGCCTGGGGTTTGGACATTTTAATGTGGGAGTCGGCCTCCGTACGGCGGCTGGAACGCTGTCGGGTCGCAATCGCGCGCGGAGGTCCGCTCCCACATTCGAAACTCACGTTTCGTTGTCGGTGATAAACAATCCACCAGCGAAGCGTGAGTTTCGATGGGTGCAGCACCGGATGTTTCAGGATTCCTCCGGGCTTACCCTAGCTAGACGTTAACTCGAAATGGATGCTTTGTCCGGAATCCTTGAAATATTGCAGCGAAGCGTTTGTTTCCCCAAAGGGGATTCCTAAATCAGCCCAGGGTTGCGGCGAAGCCGCTACTCTGGGACGGCAATAAAGGACCTTGTCGTTCCCTGAAGGGGGTAGAGAACGGGGCGTTGGGGTATTCATCCCCTTCAGGGAATGAAAAATGTCCAAACTCCAGGGCAAGCCTCTTCCCCTCGATGCAGGGGTTAATAAGATGTGGAGTTGCACAGCAAAGTGCAATCGCTGTTGAACATGCATGCCCAATTGGATGGTTTTCTGGACAAACCATCCTTATGGAGCCGGTTCTAACCCAATGAACGATGCAGGAACTGTGCTGAGTAGAGAAATTCTGGAAGGAACTGTCAGGCTGAGAAGGATCTCTGCTTCTTCCTGACTTTCAGCTGCGAGGATCGAGTCCTCCAAAATTCTCCGAGTTTGAAGGAGCAAAGTGTTTTTTTGAGATTCGGAAATC
>JBGOVH010000530.1:0-3040 GCA_041478005.1 Terriglobia bacterium
AGCGATAACGATGGCCTGCACCTGCTGGGCAATCATCTGCTCGACCAGTTGCAACTGTTTTGAAACGTCCTGTTCGTCCTTGATGCCGTTGGCCAAAAGCTCGAACTCCACCGCATGGACCTGTTGGTGCTTTCTGGCTCCATCCTCCATGGTCAGGAAGAACTCGTTGGCCAGCGATTTCATAATGAGGGCAATTCTTGGGACCTCTGGCTTTGACGCCGGACGGCATCCGCCCAACATTTGGGCAAATAGAGTAGCCGCCAAAACAAAAAAACAGATCTTATTCCCTGTTTGATTCGCCATAGCTCACAATGCCGAGCGGTTAGCTCTCCTGAAAATGCCAAACTCCCCTCCTATTTTAGGAGGGGGCCAGGGGGTGGTAAGCTAGACCTCCTGCCGCAAAAGGTGCAACCGTCTCCCTTGTTAAGAGGGACAAAAACCATCTTCCCCCCTTACCAAGGTTACCAAGGGGAGAATACAAGGGGAGTCCGTAGAACCCTTATTTTGATCCACCATGGCGCCGCTGAAGGAGGCATTCATTTTCTACTTGGTTCCATAAACGATGGCTGTTTCGATGGTCAGCTTCTTTCCTTTTGAACGCGGGTCGGCATCGTTTCGCATCACAACTCGGACCGTATGCCTGCCGGGTTTCAGCTCATAGGCATGCCATAAGTCGTTGTCGTTGGTCCGTTCGACAATATAGGCTTCGATCTCTCCCTTCTTTACTTCGTCCAGGTAGATATCAGCGCGGCCACCTTCTTGAGTGAGCTTGCCAACCAGAGCAAGCGCCGTGCCGGTGAACGTCAATGTTCCCTCTGCTCCTGCCCCCTCAGCAGTTTTTCTGGCCAGGAGTCCATTGGTGTCCCAGTAATGTTCTTCGGCCCAATTGCCCTTCCATTTCCAGTCTGTATCCAGAGTATCCACGCGTTTGAGGGGAATTCCCATGTCCCACTGTTCCAGTCTGGGTGCCCGAGGCTCCTGAAAGGGAATGGTGATCTCATCCCCCGACATGGTGCCTCCAGCCTTTTCGATGACCTTGATGGCGCGCGCCACTGTAGAGCGAGTGATGTCATTGAAAGAGGATTGAGTATAGTCGAATTTCGTATCTGCAATCGCAGGGATTCCAGCCTTCCAGTTCTCCGGAATACCCGAGTAGCCCAGAATAACGCCGAGTACCCCAGCGGCGTTGGAAGGATCGCAGTCGGAATCCTGTCCGGCGCGGGTTGTAATTTCGACAGTCTTGCCAAAGTCTCCTTTTCCATACAATAGGCCAATGGCAATGTAAGCGCCATTGAGACGGGCGTCGATGTTGAATGGCTTTAAGGCTCCATCGGGACAGGGGTCATCTTTATCCCATTTACCCTCGATGAATTTCCAGGTTTTCTTCCAGTCCTGGGGAAACTTGGCTGCCCCGGCAAGCACATCTCGAATGATTTGGGCATAACCGCTCGCGGCCGGCAAACAGGCTAATCCTTCTTCGACGACTTTCCTGGGATCTTTTTCGAAGAACGCCGCCGAGTACATTCCACAGACGAACATACCACCATAGAGCCCGTCGCCGTAATTCATGACACGGCCCACACGATCGCAATATTTGTTGGACTCCTGCGGTAAGCCTGGCGTCATGAGCCCAATGAAGTCCGACTCAATTTGAAAGTCGATGTCGTTAGCATGCAGGTTGTACTGGGGATGTCCAGACATCGGTGCCTTGATGCCTCGGTTCAATAGCTTTCGAGCCGCTGCATTGGCATGCCACAAGTGGTACTGAGAATCCTTGAAGGCCTCGCCATATTGCTCGGTGGTCGCGTCCAGCCCCAGTTTGTCCATAGTCTCGGCCAGAGTCATGTCGACATAAAGATCATCTTGTGTGATTGAATTGGTGACGCGGTCAGGAGTCCAGGGAAGATTTCCTTCAATGATTTTTCCGTTCGATCGGAATTCGGTCGGCGCCCCGTAAGAAACGCCAATCATCTGGCCAGCCCAGCCACCGCGGATTTTGTCTTCCAGAACTTCCAGTCTGATTTTACGAGGGACCTTGGCGTGGTCCCCAATTAATAATGTAGACACGATCAAGATTGCTAACGCTATCAGACCGGCGAATGCGCCTCGTTTAGGCTTCATGACTCCTCCAGCTTAAGGGGAAAAAGTAAAATAACGATGAGTTACGCGCAAAGTCATTGACACAGACCATCAAGTTGCGTCAAGAGTTGTCTCATTCTCGACTGCCTCTGCACCATACCTGGAAGTACCAATTCAAAGTACCAAGACAGAACACATTGCAGACAACATTTTTCACATTCTCAGAGAAAAAGAAAAAAAACACGCCTGGGATCCCGTCTCGACGGGGAAAAGCAATTGATTCGTTGGAACTTTCAAAAACAATTGAATTTCTAGACTGGCTTTCTAAACAAGTCAAAGAAAAAATCAACAGAGGCGTGATGCATTAGTTTTTGGGGGGAGTGACTCGTGTGGGTAGCCACGCTGAGCGCTTTCAGCGAGGCGTGGGCATTCTGTTCCACAGCTGCCCGCAATTGGTTTCCATTCCTATTGTGGAAGTCGTTCTTAGGGATCATTAGGAGCACTGCATTCTCATTAGCAGCCGCTGACGCCGGATACGGGCCATCATCGAGCACTGCCAATTCCGCCACCGCCCGTCCTGGCTGCTCAATGGTGAGCACCTGCTCACGTCCGGCCGGAGAAGTCTTGAAGATTTTGACCGTTCCGGAATGGACCACAAATAATCCGGGACAGGGCGTGCCTTCCAGAACGACCATGTCGCCTTTGTCGTGCTTTCAAGCCACCAAGACTGTTAGGGAAGTAGCCCTGGAGATTCCGAGCGCCACCGAGGTTTTCGAGAGACTCGGAATTGACTACTGTTGCGGTGGAAATCGATCTCTCGAAGCAGCCTGCG
This sequence comes from Terriglobia bacterium, assembly GCA_041478005.1. Classification (GTDB taxonomy): domain Bacteria; phylum Acidobacteriota; class Terriglobia; order Versatilivoradales; family Versatilivoraceae; genus JBGOVH01. The sequence continues at coordinate 2,912 of JBGOVH010000530.1, forward strand.
CCGCCGCCGGAGTGACCCTCGACGAAGTTGCCAGGTCTTTGCAAGAAGCTTCAGACAAAAGAGTGACTGATCCCGATGCCCGGGATTGGCAAACGGAACCGCTCACGGCGCATATCGTCAACAGGCACC
>JBGOVH010000551.1:0-2895 GCA_041478005.1 Terriglobia bacterium
ATTCAAACATGTCTTAAGTGATATTGAGACACTGAACAACAAGGCCATGCAAGGAGAATACGAGGTTACAGCTGTTTCTTTTCACGCCTATGCCTACCTGGCTGAAAAATATGCGCTGTTGACCAGTGGAGCCAGCATGGGTGATCGCTATGGACCGCTCGTTGTCTCCGAAACACCGATGAAGCCCAGCGAGCTTAAAGGGAAGGTCATTGCTGTACCTGGTACCATGACGACTGCTTTTCTAATTCTGAAGATATTCGAGTCGGAATTTACCCCCGTGGTGACTCCGTTTGACAAAATTTTTGATGCTGTCATGAGGAGAAAAGTTGATGCCGGACTGATCATTCACGAAGGTCAGTTGACCTTTCCGAGCTTCGGATTACATAAAGTCATTGACCTGGGAGAATGGTGGCACAAGGAAACCCAGCTTCCCTTGCCGCTTGGCGGCAACGTCATTCGCAAGGATCTGGGACCTGATGTCATTTCTCAGGTGTCTAAGATTTTGCGACAAAGCATTGAGTATGCGCTCGAGCATAGGGAAGAAGCTCTCAACTATGCGAAACAGTTTTCCCGGGATATGGAGCACGAACTGACAGACAAGTTTGTAGGGATGTATGTCAATGACCGAACTCTCCAGTATGGTGAAAACGAACGTCGAGCGATTCAACTGCTGCTGGATATGGGACATGAAAGAAAGATCATCGATCGTCCTGTGAAGTTGGAATTTGTGGAGTAAGCTTAGAAGACCTCCTGCAGAGATTTCCCCTCCCGCCCCCCTGGCAAGGTTAGTCACTCGTAAAAGAGAACGAGAGTTCGCATTCTTTTGGTAGGAGGAGTATGAAAGTCCAGAAAATGCCAAGGCGTAATTTCTTAAAGAAGACATTCGCTGGAACTGCCAGCCTCTCGCTGGGGGGCCATAGGGTCTTTTCCAGCGGCGCCGCAAACGGCCTGGGCAAGCCAGCTATTCTGGGTGGAAGCCCGGTCCGAACTCAAGAATTCCCCTCATGGCCAGTGATCCATGACAATGACGAGACGGCCTGGATGCAGGTTTTGCGGGCGAAGCGTTGGTTTCGAATGAATGGGGATTCTGTGAGTCGGTTCGAGAAGGAGTTTGCGAGGCTGATGGGATCCAAGGATTGCCTGGCTACCGCCAATGGAACCAGCTCTCTGTTGACTTCGTTGAACGCCGTGGGCGTTGGACCGGGAGACGAAGTGATTGTGCCGCCCTACACCTTTGTGGCCACGATCAATGTCGTTCTTCTGCAATATGGCTTGCCGATTTTTGTGGATACAGATCCCGAAACTTTTCAGATCGACGCAAGAAAGTTAGAAGACGCAATTACAGAGAAAACGCGTTGCATCATTCCCGTTCATCTTGGAGGGAACTCGACTGACCTGGACACCATTCTCGCCATCGCTAAAAAGCACAAGCTCCCGGTCATCGAAGATGCTTGCCAGGCTCATTTGGGTGAGTGGCGAGGCAAGAGGCTGGGAACCTGGGGAGATGCCGGCTGTTTCAGCTTCCAGGTTAGCAAGAACCTCTCGTCAGGCGAAGGCGGAGCCATCATCAGCGATAATTCTGAGCTAATCGACCGCTGCTTCTCTTTCCACTCCAATGGCGCAGAGAGAAAACGAACCTCTGGATTTTCTTATCGTGTCAAAGGAACGAATGTCCGCATCACCGAATTCCAAGGGGCCTTGTTGCTGCAACAGATGACCCGACTGGAAGAGCAAGCCCGCATCCGGGAGCAAAACGCAGCTTACCTGACGGAGCAGTTGAACCAGATTCCGGGAATTCAGCCAGCCAAGAGTTATGGAGGCTGTACCCGCAACGCCTATCATCTTTATTTGTTTCGCTACGATAAAAAGCAGTTTGCCGGATTGCCCAGGAACCGATTCTTGAAAGCACTAGAGGTCGAAGGGATCCCGTGTTCAGCCGGGTATTCTCCGCTTAACAAGGAACCCTTTTTGAAGGAAACACTTTATTCGCGTGGATACATGGCGATTTATTCGAGAGAGCGAATCGACCAATATTTCAAGCGCAATGAATGTCCGGAAAATGAACGCCTCTGTCAGGAGGCCGTGTGGTTCACCCAGAACATGCTGTTGGGAGCCCGGAACGATATGGACCAAATTGTGGATGCGATTCGCAAACTCAGTCATCATGCAGAGGAATTGGCTAAGACTTAAGATCCCTCTTCGCAGGTTCCAGGTGTTGGGTGCGAGGTGTCAGGTAGGATGAATGCGAGAGCCGCTGCCAAAAGACTCGGAACGTCCCGGTCTGGTTGCACGCGCAAAGCATTGCGTGTGGCTCCAGGTAAGTTTCGCACGCAAGATTTGGAACGGAAACATCGAGAAGGATACACTGGCAAACCTTCCAAGCCCGGAGAGTTTGATATCTGGGAGTCAGAACAGGTGTGGGTTAAGTGATGAAAAGATGCGAGGTTCGATGGTACAGGTTTTCCCGGCCTGACAAGAAACGACCGATCATCATTCTGCCTAGAGATTCGGCATTGGATTTTCTTGGCGAAGTCACCGCAGCTTTCATAACTTCAACTATTCGCTCCCCTCGGAAGTATTGCTGACTGAGCAAGGCATTTTTCTATCCCTGCAAATCTCCCAACTACAGCGATCGCCTGGAGTTTGGACGTTTTGAGGGATGATCTACGGGGATCCCCCTCACCCGGCGCTCCACGCCGCCCTCTCCCAGAGGGCGAGGGAGAAAATCGATAAGGCAGATTGTTCCCTCAAAGAAGATCAAACAGACGTTTCGTTGCACATAGTCAAAACCAGAACGGTTGAATGAAACGTCTGCTTAGACATGGAGCTTAGTCGACTTCTTCATTTGATCTACTCCCTCTCCGCTCGGGAGAGGGTGGCGCGGAGCGCCGGGTG
>JBGOVH010000572.1:0-2770 GCA_041478005.1 Terriglobia bacterium
CCGATGTGCGGAAGGGCCAAGCCCTTCCGCACATCGGGCGGCGGAGCCGTGGCAAATTTCTTCATACCTTCCCTTGGTAATGGTAAGGGGGAAGAGTGCTTCTGTCCCCCTTGACATTAAAGGGGGACTCGCTCTGTTGCAGATCGAGAGAACCTCAGGTGGAGCGGGCGCGTGGGACCGCCGTCCTACCGGGCCGTGCTGCATGAACGCGCTTCGGGGCGCGCGTTCCACCCTTCACCTCCTCGGCAAGCGGCCGTTCAGCTAAGGATCACGGGGACCTGCAGATTCTGGGCGCCTTCGGTGAGAATATAATTGGCTTATCCTTTTCGACTCACACTCATCGCACTCACACTGTAGACTCCTGCCGCCACTAGATACAACACCGAGAAGCCAGCCTCCACTGCAATGATGGTGGCGAGGGCTGTACCAATAACGGACAGGCAACCGTTGACTCCCCATGCCCACGGGACCAGGCTTTCATTCTTCAGCGCGAGGAACCTCAAACCAAGAGGAAAAGGAAATCCCATAGCGACAGCGAGAGGAGCAATGAGCAAAAAGGAAACCGTAGCCTTCACCATGATTGGCAGTCTCATTGAAATCCCAAGTAATGGGCCCAGGATGAAGGCATAGATAAGGATCAATATGGCGACGAGCAAAGCCATTCTCTTTAGATTGACCGGAGAAGCCTGAAGCCGAGAGCTGACAAGACTTCCCACCCCTGAACAGATCAGCAAAGCACTGATCGCAGCGGCTGAAGCATAAATCGGCTGACCCAGATAAAGGATTAATCTTTGGATCAAAACGATTTCCATGAATATGTATCCCAGTCCCAATGACCCAAAATAAAGGATGACAAACACCCAGTGACGTCTGCTTTTTCCCACGCCAATCAGCGGCAAAATGATCAGCACGACTGCTGCGACAAAGATCTGAAGAAAAGTCACTCCGACAACTAAGTATCCGACCTCAAGAAACGGCATGCTCCGGTCACCCAGGAGCTTTCTCAGGCGAGGCAAGCTTTTCCAGCGAATGAATTGAGAGAAATATGGCCGGTTATCGGTGGCCGGCTGAATCCTGAAATCATAGATAGCGTAGAAATCCTTTCGCTTGCTTGACAATATCTCGCGTAGATAAACGAAAAAATTCAAATCCTCCATCAAGTTGTGTCGCGTTTGTTCCTTAGGGTCAATCTGTGGAAGAAGTGCCGGGTCAAAATACATTTGATCGCAGAATTCCCTTATCCTTCGAATATCGTCTCCTGAAAGCTCACTGCGCTTGGCAACGAACGTAATGGTTCCCCAGCTTCGAACTGCCGCAAGGTGGGATGCTACGTTGTTTGTCCCCGCTTCCTCAAGCACCTCAACCAGCGTTGCAAACACCTTCAAAGGACTTCGAAAGGGGTAATCCATCCAAGTAGAGATGCTAATAACGCCGTTCGTGGTCAACCGTTCCCACATTTCATGAATCGCCTCTTTCGTTAGGACATATTGTTCCTGAAGCGCAAAAAGCCCAGAAGTTCCCCCGAAGCTATCGATCATGGGTAAAACAATGAGATCTTGAGTGGAATGATCTTTTGAAAGGTAAGTTCGAGGATCGAGGACGTGCGTAGTCACAGAAGGGTGTTGAAACAACGAGCCGATATCAGCCACCGCTAATTCATGGCTTAAGAGGGAAACGGCTGTAGCATGGGGCTCCACAGCCACAATTTGTTTCGCTCCATGTGTTATCGCTTGGGCAATATGAATGCCTGTTCGAGCGTTTAGCACGAGAACCTGGTTTCGAGATTCCATGACGTAAGGAAGAGCCATTGTCGTGTAATCCAACACATGTGACTTATCCTCGTGAGACCATGTTGTAACAGGTCCGAACCAGTCTCCATTGTTAAACAACGCCTGCTGAGATGGAACAACCTTCCGATAACTCAGACTGACTCCGGGGGCATACCGAAGAGCAGGCGAGGAAACCACCTGCACGAGCCCATGCGGGCTGTTGCGCTCTAAGTTGATTTTGGCATCGGGCAGAAGCAATGTGCGGCTGAGGCTCTTGTACTCAGAGAGAACTGGCTTCGGAGCTCTTAGGGTAAAGTAAGCCGAAAGAAAGAGAGTCAAGATTGACATAGTGACTAAAGGCATCTTGTGCTGATTGGGCAGAATGAGCAGTCCAGCCACAATCGGGAAAATGGCAACAAAGGAAGCGAATTGTTGTGGAAGGAAAAACCACATAAGAGCGATGGCCACAGCTCCTCCCAGTCCAGATCCAAGCAGGTTGGCGAAGTACAAGCTTCCGATATTATTGACATGCTGAACAAAGATGAGCCCCAGTGCCAGCGCCCCGAAAAAGAACGGAACAAAGAAAATGAGACCGTTCAGGATTAGAGCCCGGATTTGTGAAGAATCGACGAACAAAAGGTAGGAATCGAAACGGAAAGGGTTGAGTTGGGAAACGCTGAAAGTAACTGCCATGGTCGCACCTGTAGAGAACATTAAGAATGGAAGCAAATGTTCCAGGCGTTTCAAGAGTTGATCCCGGGCTAGCGCGATCAGAGACCCGCTGGCGCCAAAGCCTAGCAATGCTATCGAGATCACCATATAGGCGAAGTGATACCACTGTACGATAGAAAGGATTTGGATGAGAGCGAGTTGAAAAGCGATGAGGGCGAGAGAAAGCAGAACTACAGCAAGATGGAGTCTTTTCATCGGGCTGGCCCGATCAATTTCTCGTAAAAGGCACAAAGCGCACGGGGATGAGGCTGTGTGTGATGATCTTCTTC
>JBGOVH010000079.1:0-8496 GCA_041478005.1 Terriglobia bacterium
CGTGAGTCTTATTTCCCCTGCAGCTCCATACCCTATTAGCAGGTCTTCAATTGCGAGCATGGCTGGGAGTGGACCTCCAAACATGACCTGGATCAAATCTGAATTAACTCCCTTAACGAGTGAATCAACTTTAAGAACAGACTGTGGGAGCTGGCCCAGATAACTCATCATCATTGGGTTTTGTTCACAGGAGGAGTGTATTACGGTTTGTCCATCTAACGTGTCTCGGTGGAGAACCGTAAATCCCCAAAACTCTTCCGTCTTCAAGAGAATCTCCACCGCAGCTTCAGGCGTAATGAACTGAGACGCCATCCGCTCAGAACTCAGCGGCGATTTGATCAAAGCACCGTTATGAACAATTATCGGAAGAGTCAAACCCAGCCAATCTGCCACCCTCTTTGCCATGCCCCATCGCCTTCCTGTTACAAGTATGATCTTGATACCCCGTTGAACACATTCCCTGACCGCCCGGGCGTTATCGTCGGGTAAACGCCCATGGCTATCCAAGAGAGTTCCATCGATATCCACCGCTACTAACTTGATTGTCATTCTTGCTCCATCTGAATTGGAAGGACCGTAGAGATGACTTCGGCTGGAGACATTGGAGGGCAGAGGACAAGGCTGAGGATGGAGGGCTAGACTCTGATCAATGCATGGTCGCGAAAAAAAACCCTCGGGCTAAAACAAACACGGCCAGCATAACGCTGGCCGTGCGGGGAGTGAGGAGAGAGAACAACGCGCTGCGAGACGCTTCTCTTACTACCCCAGTTTTCTATTGTAACTTGCTTCCCTATAGAGTCAAGATAAGTCTTTGCAAACTTCGCTGTTCGTTCCGTTCTGGTTGAGACAAGCTGTCAAAAGGGTCCCAGAACTGTTGTAAATTATTGAAAAGCCTAAAAGAGTGCCGGGCTGGAGTTTTGTACAACCACTACTCGCTCACCAGTCTGTAACCGAGCCATCGTCGGCATCATACGACTCCTGGTTACGCCAATCATGCCCTATTTTGTTCGCCATCGCTACTTCATCCAACTCGATGCCAAGCCCAGGTCCAAGGGGTAAATCAACGTAACCCTCTTTCACTTTGAAGGGATTCTTGATATACCCTTCCCCAAGGCTGACCTGCTCCTGGCACAGAAAATTAGGGATGGAGGCGGCCATCTGTAATCCGGCAGCTAAAGAGATGGGTCCCAGCGGATTGTGGGGAGCCAAAGACGCGTAATAGGCCTCCGCCATTCCGGCAATTAGCCGCACTTCTGTGATGCCGCCGGCGTGGCAGAGGTCAGGCTGAAGAATGGAAGCCGCCCCCCTTTCCAGGATCTCTCGAAATCCCCATTTGGTAAAAATCCTCTCGCCTGTCGCAATAGGCAGATGAGTTCCGCGAGCAATGTCTGCCATAGCTTCGACGTTCTGGCAATTGACAGGTTCTTCAATAAACATTGGCTGATAAGGTTCCAGTACCTTGATCAGTAGCTTAGCTGTTTGTGGAGAGACTGCACCGTGAAAGTCAATGCCAATATCAGATTCCGGTCCTACGGCCGCCCGCAGAGATGCAAACTGTTCTGCAACGTAGTCGACAAAGGCTTTGTTTTCGATGATTCGAGCGGGGCGCTTTTTGGCCGGCCCCGTCTTGAATGCAGTAAATCCTTCAGCCCGACGGGCTTTCATCTCTTCGGGAGTATTCGCATGCGCATAAACCCGGATCTTCTGCCGAGTCGGCCCGCCAAGCAGTTCATAGATGGGAACCCCCAAGGCTTTTCCCTTGATGTCCCAAAGCGCCTGGTCAATGCCGCTCAGGGCACTCGTCAGTATGGGCCCGCCTCGATAGAATGCATGACGATAGATGGCCTGCCAGTGATGGGCGACGGCTCGCGGATCTTTGCCAATCAGGTAAGGTTCCACCTCTTTCACGGCCTGGGCACAAGTGAGTGCTCGCCCTTCGGTGATGGGCTCCCCAAGTCCGGTAATTCCAGCGTTGGTGTGGATCTTGAGGAAGAGCCAGCGCGGCTTGACCAGGAAGGTCTCCATTTTCGTTATCTTGATAATTTCTTTGGCGCCAGGTGACTTGCCGAAGGGCTGGGCTCTCGGGTCAGGCGCTGATGCAGAATTCGCAATGGGTTGAGAGACAGCGAGACTGGAGGCTCCTAATCCCAGAATTCCGGCGGTCCCCTTCAACAATGACCTTCTTTTGATTCCTTTTAGGTCTTGTTTCTTCACCATACTCCTCCTTTAAGAAATGCGAGCTGAACGTTGCTCTAGCGTAGTGCCTCAAGGCATTACGCTCTAGCGCCCGGCCCACCAGGGTTTCAGTTCATTCTCAAACACCAGCGAATCGAGTTCCTGATTAACCGTTGTGTCATTGCGTGTCCCAGGCCCTGCGGAGTGTGGCCAGGAGCAAGATACACCATTCGCCCTTTACCCAATTCCTGCCACCAACCCGCGGAAGCCTCTTTGTTGGCGGGGGAGATACTTCGCAGCAATTCATGATTTCGGTCAAGGCTGTATTTCACTATATGCTGCTCATCGAAAATCTCGTAGTCCTCAACCCCTGCGGTGATCGGATGATTTTTATTTTCAATTCTTATCGTAAAGGGAGCCGGATCCGGGTGGCCTCCGAAATCACCACCAAGCAACCTATAATACAAGCCCCCCGGGGGGTAAATGGCCTGGGCATTGTGGAGCGCCAAAAACCCACCGCCGCTGTTTACAAACTCCCAAATGGCCTGCTGCTGCGCATTTGTCATCCATACGACATGCGGCTTATCATAACCATCCGGCCAGTTCATCCCGTCACGAAGAATCACCAATAACTGAAAATCTTTGAGCGACTCGGCATTAAGCGCTTCAATATTCTCAATGAATGTGATAGGGATGTTTTCGCGAACAAATGCGGGAGCCAACCCATCCCTAATATATACGGAACTGTGGTAACGGTCTCCAATCAGTGCCAGAGCTCTTGGCCGCCTGGCCGTTTGATAAACGCTGGATGTGTTTTGGGCAAGTGCAGTGACTGGGAGAATAAGAACGAGGAGAACGAATGCTCGAATTCGATACCTGCAATAATTTCTTTTTTGGTTGAGATTCATCATGTGTGAGGTTCTTGGTTGTTCTGAATTTAGAAGAGAGCAACTAGGTTCCAGGATGGCAAAACGTAGTTGCTTTCGTGAGAATTGTCAAGATGCCTGTGGGAAAGAGACGCGGCTCCGTCAAAGCTCCCCCCTGCTTGACGGTCGGGCTACTGACGGGTGCGAAGGCCAGGTCAGCAGATCGCGTGTCAGCAAGGGCCAATTCGCAGTTCACTCGCTAGCGGGGCTTTGCCGGGGCCCTGAGCCAACAGCTGCCGAGCAATGAAAAACTCGAAGACAGGCTCCATCTGCCAAGCTTTTTTTGCGCAGAGCTCATCGAGATCGCTCGTCAATGATCTCACGTGCTCTTTGAAACACGCTGTCAAACATGGGTAGCGTCAGTTTGCCGGTGAAGGTATTCTGCTGACTGGGGTGATAGGAGGCAATCAATGTCTTGTGGTCTTCTAAATTCAATTCCAAACCGTGGCGAAACGCAGGCCGCGAAACCTTATTTTTAGAATGATGAACATTCCAGACATTATCAAACGCCAGTTTCCCAAGTGCAACGATCACCGAGATCCTGTCAAGCAATTGCAGCTCCCGCAGGAGAAAAGGCCGGCAATTTGCGATTTCTTGCGGTTCTGGCTTATTCAACGGAGGTGCGCAATGCAGTACCGCCGTGATATAGCAATCAACCAACTCCAATCCGTCTCCTCTCCTGACCGACGCAGATTGATTTGCGAATCCATATTTGTGGAGTGACCGATAAAGCCAGTCCCCGCTGCGATCTCCTGTAAAGATCCTGCCAGTCCGATTGCCTCCATGCGCGGCTGGGGCCAATCCCACGACCAACAAACGAGCCACAAAGCTTCCCAGGCTGGGGACGGGCTTCCCCCAATATACTTCACTCTGAAAGCGAGCGACCTTTTCTCGAGCCACCCTCTCACGCCAGGCAACCAATCGGGGGCAGAGACGGCATTGGCACAAGGTTTCTTCGAGTTCATTGCTTGCCTGAGTCCTGCTGAGACTACCTTCGCTGGATGCACTCATTGGTGAGAAGCTTCGGATGAAGACAAACGAAGCAGTCTAGTAGGCCGAGTGGAAAAACTCTCTTTTCATTCAAAATAGTAGTGGGGAAAAAAGTGGAGACCACTGACAAAGCAGTTTACACTTTGCCCGTTCTGAGCCGCAAGCCCAATTTCATAAGTTTTTCAGGAACCCTGCTAGATCTACTTTGGAGGCGGGAAGACCGTCCAGCCTGAAACATTTACCCGGATCTTAAAAAGGGTCTTGCCTGCTGTGATGAAAAGAGTCTTTTTGTCCGGGCCGGCAAAAGTCAAGTTGGTAATGAGGTCTTCTGGGATAGGGATTCGGCCCAACAACTCTCCTTTTGGGCTGATGACATAGACCCCCGGAGGAACCTCTGCTGTTTCGCCCGAGTGTCTTGGAGCAATGATGCCAGCAGCAATCCAAAGATTTCCTTCCACATCCACCCGCATGCCATCTCCACCGCGACCGGGGGCGAAATCATAGACCAGTCTTTGGCGCGACAAGGTTCCATCGGGATGAAGATCAAAGGCCCAGATTTTGCGATTTCCCCCAGGAGTCGGATTGCTGTCGACTAAATAAAGTATTCGGTCATCAGGAGAGATCGCAATTCCATTGGGTCTCTGAATCGAAGGCTGCTCCAGAATCCGGCTAATGCTCCCATCAACATCAATGCGATAAACACCTTCGATATCCATCTCCATGATGGATCGATCGCTGTAACAGGGGTCCGTAAAGTAAATCCGACCCCGGCCGTCAACGGCCAGGTCGTTAGGGCTGTTGTAACGCTTGCCTTCATAGCGCTCCGTCAAGACCTCTATCGTTCCAGTCTTCAGGTCGGTCCTGACAATTCGTCTTCGCCCGCCGGGGCCAAATTCCGCGCCTTCGCAGCTCACCAGCCTCCCTTGGTGGTCAAAAAGATTGCCATTCGTGCGACCGCTATCCGGGCGAAACACTGAAAGGATCCCGTCTGCTGAAAGCTTCATGATGCGGTTGTTAAGAATATCGCTAAAAAAGATATTCCCTCCGGCATCAGCAGCTGGCCCTTCGGTAAATGCAATGGCTGTGGCAACCTTGACCTGAAGACTCTTGTCAACAAACTCCGGGGGCAAGGGTGCAAAAGAAGGTCTAATTTTAGGGGAATCGTTCATGAAAAAGGTCTCCCAAACAATGAGAAGCAAGCAGATCTAGGAAAACCCTTGTCTAACTAAGCAAGGGCTTCGCCCTTGATATCCCGGCTTGGGTAGCCACGATTAACGCGTCTTTTGCGGTAATCGTGGGTTTTCCACGACGAAAGGCCCACGGTGAGCAAAAGCACTGACCGTCGTTTCACACAGCCGGCTAAATTAGAGATTCCCGGAACACTCAGCGTATTTCTGTGGAAAAGAAAAAGCCCTGGAGCAATTCTGCTTCAGGGCTCTAAGAATTATGAGGTAGGTGGTCCAGCCTAGGATTCCTGTCTGGTGACTTCCTGCGCCTGAAGGCCCTTTGGCCCTTGAACAACCGTAAACTCAACGGTCTGGCCTTCTTCCAGCGTGCGATATCCTTCGGCTTGAATGGCAGTGTGATGAACGAACACATCACCACCCTGGCTTCTTTCGATGAAGCCATAGCCTTTGGCATTGTTAAACCACTTAACTCTTCCTGTCTCTCTACTCATCTGTCTCGAGACTCCTTTCAAATAATAAAAATGTGTCGTACATGTTCTTATAACTTGAAGAAGCCTCGAAAACTAAGTTTGCATTTCTTTTTTCATGGAGATACAACCTCATTTTCGACCTGCTTTTAACATCAAATCCCTAAAAACATTACAACAATTGCGAGTGTATACAAGAAATCGTTTGGGTGTCAACATTTTTGCAGCCTTCCGGAAGAGATCTTGAGAGTGGCAATATCGACGGAGAACATTGGAGCAGCACCCATTTCCTTCTCTCTCGCTATCAAGATAATCGTCAAGCGATTTTGAAATCTTTAATAGCTTTTTCAAAAAATGGTTCAGTTGGTTTATACTTCAATCGACATCCAAAATTAGAGTCCCCTTTGGAGAGTAGGCACCATTCTAACGTCGCATTATACAAGGGCAATCTATGGAGCCCCATGACAGCCTTAACGAGAAATGTAGACATCTACGAAGAAATCGCGCGATTACGAAAAGAAGGAAAACGGGGGGCTTTGGCAACGATCATTCAAATCCGAGGCTCGGTACCCAGTTTTGAAACAGCCAAGATCCTGGTAAGGGAAGATGGTTCGACTGTAGGAACTGTTGGCGGAGGATGTGTTGAAAATGATGTCTGGAAAGCCGCCCGCCAGGTAATGTTTGACGAAAAACCAAGACGCTTGCTCTTTGATCTGACCGACGCCTCTAATCTGGAGGCTGGACTCATTTGCGGTGGGAAAGTAGAGATCTTTGTCGAGCCAATACTGGCCACTCCCACCGCCTATGTTTTTGGAGCCGGACATATTTCCAAATCCATCTCCAAGGTCGCAACTGTCGCTGGCTTCAATACCGTAATCATCGACAATCGCCCCCAATATGCTAACAGCGAGCGTTTTCCAGAAGCTGCAGAGATCTATTCAGAAAGTTTTGAATTCGCTTTCGAAAGAATCATTCCTAATGAATTCTCTTATGTGGTCATTGTGACCCGAGGACACTTGGAAGACCAGAACGTATTACGTTGGGCCGTGCAAACCAAGGCGCGTTTTATCGGCATGATTGGAAGCAAATTCAAAAAGAAAAACCTCTTCCAAAACCTCCGAGATGAAGGCATATCGGAGGACCAACTATCTCGAGTCTTCTCACCAGTAGGAATTGATATTCATGCGATCCTGCCGGAAGAGATTGCTGTGAGCATTGTGGCACAAATGATCGCAGTTCGCCGTTCGAAACCGGGAGAGGTGAGGCCCAATTGAGGATCCTCTTCTCCTCGGTCGAATGAAAAAAGGTTCACAGACAGGCATTTAAGCCTGCCCTCCCCCAGCTGCCATCAATAAAACCAGTTGCAAAAAAATACTGGATGTAGAAAATACCCATTAAGATCCATTCGTTGGATGCCGATAATGATCACAACATTTCTTTTCTCAGGGGGTTGGAGGAGGCATGGCTTATTGCCCAGAGTGCGGCGCTGAGTTCGGGGGAGGAATCCGTCGTTGCCCCGAATGCCGAATAGTTTTGCTGGATGAACTGGAAGAACCCAATTTGTATGACTCCCAAGAAGAAAATCTTGTATTGATAAGAGAGTCCATGACTTTTGATGAGGCGAAGAAGATCAAAGATTTTTTGCAGACGAATGGCATTCTCTGCGTTGTAGAAACCTCAAGTCAAACGAAAGGCCGTGCCAACCCTGGAAAAACAATCGTTCTCGTAAATCAAAAAGACGCCCAGCGGTCTGAACAGCTCATGAGGACACAGTTTGGATGATTGCGGCATCCTTCCAGAAACCGAGAGTTCCAGGAGCCGTCTGAGAAAGATCTGATCTAACCCATTCATTAATCAGCAGGCAGCTCAGTTAACTTTCTCAAGATTCCATTACAGGTATTTTCCTTCCACTGCCAGATATTTCTTGACCTCTGCCATTAAGCTCTCAAATTCCTCAGGTAGCAACGACTGTGGCCCATCCGAGTAAGCTTCTTCAGGATTCGGATGCACCTCCACAATGAGGCCGTCCGCACCCACGGCGACGGCTGCCTTGGATACTGGCGCGATCAAGCTCCGTTTTCCAGTCCCGTGGCTTGGATCCACGAAGACAGGCAAATGGGACAACTGATTCAGGGCAGGCACGGCACTGATGTCCAAAGTGTTTCTTGTGTATGTTTCAAAGGTTCGAATACCGCGTTCACACAGGATCACATTGGGATTTCCCTGGGATACGATGTATTCTGCCGACATAAGCAATTCCTTGAGAGTCGACATCATTCCTCGTTTGAGGAGGACCGGTTTCTGGACCTTGCCGAGTCGTTTGAGCAGGGCGAAATTCTGCATGTTGCGTGCGCCAACCTGGAAGATATCGGTGTACTCATTGACCAGGTCAATGTTTTCCGGCGTAATGATCTCCGTTACAATTTTCAGGCCTGTTTTCTCGCGCGCTTCCGCAAGAAGTTTGAGGCCTTCTTCTTCCAAGCCTTGAAAATCGTAAGGTGAAGTTCGGGGTTTGTATGCGCCTCCTCTCAAGAACTTGGCGCCCGCGGCTTTGACCTTTTCGGCTGTAGTTAGGATTTGCTCACGAGATTCTACTGAGCAGGGCCCCGCCATTACAATGAATTGGTCCCCTCCGATGCTGATCCCATCCATCTTGATAATCGTTTTCTGTTTCTTCAGCTCCTTCCCGACAAGCTTAAAAGGTTGCAGAATTGGAATGACAGACTCGACCCCAGGGACTGACTCCATCAC
>JBGOVH010000043.1:0-10527 GCA_041478005.1 Terriglobia bacterium
AGGAGCTAAACACATGAATCGGGATGAGAAGGAGAAAGAGATTCAGGCCTTGAATGAGGAATTCAAAAAGGCGAGAAATTTGTTTGTAGCCGGTTTCCAGGGCTTAACAGTGAGTCAGGACACCGACCTCCGGCGCAGCATCCGGGCCACCGGGTCAAAATACAAGGTGGTCAAAAACACCCTGGCCGAGCGGGCTTGTAAGGGTACGCCTATTGAACCCATCCAGGATAAATTTAAAGGCAGTAGCGCTTTGGCTTACAACGAAAAAGATCCGGTCGCACTGGCTAAAGCTCTCACCACTTATGCCAAGAGTAATCCTCTCTTTCTCTTTAAGGCAGGAGTTGTCGAAGGTAGAGTGGTTAACCTGGCAGATCTTGAGCAGATTTCCAATCTTCCTTCAAAAGAGGAGTTAATCTCAAAATTGATGTTCCTTTTGAAAGCCCAGGCGCAGCGTGTAGCCAGTGCTGTTTCCGGGGTATCAAGAAATCTCGCTGTCGTGTTGAAGGAAGCGGCCGAACAAAAGAAGTTTAAGGAATAGGGCCTAATTTTTTTTATTACCGAGGAGGGTTTTGATGTCCGACAAGATTCAAAAAATTCTGGATGAAATCAAAGAGCTAACTCTGCTCGAAGCCTCTCAATTGGTGAAAGGCTTGGAAGAGGCATTTGGCGTCTCCGCTGCGGCTGCTGCTCCAGTCGCGGTTGCGGGAGGCGGAGGCGGCACAGCTGCAGCTCCTGCTGAAGAAAAAACCGAGTTCGCTGTAGTCTTGACCAACGTCGGCTCCAACAAGATTAATACGATCAAGGTTGTCAGAGAAGTCACCAGTCTTGGGCTGAAAGAGGCCAAAGATCTTGTGGATAGCGCCCCCAAGACGATTAAAGAAGGCGTGAACAAGGAAGAGGCTGAAGCTATTAAGAAGAAATTTGCCGATGCCGGAGCGGTTGTCGAATTAAAATAGCCCAAATATTTTCGTTTCGAAATTTGAATTTTGATTTTAAATTTAATCAAATTCTTAAAGGGGGAAGTGCGCTTCCCCCTCTAGCTATTTCCCTCAAGCGCTCGAATCTGAAATCCATTCTTCCAATTATCAATCTTATTTCAAAAATCAGATCTCGGTGGTTCTGATTCTTAAGGAGTCAAAGATGGCTGTCGCATCCAACGGGAAAATGAGAGAGCGTGTCAATTTCTCAAAAATATCGACCTCGATCCAAATCCCAAACCTCATTGAAATTCAGAAGAAATCCTACGAACGGTTTCTTCAAATGAACCTCCTGCCGGGAGAAAGAGAAGATATTGGCTTGCAAGCAGTTTTCAACTCAGTTTTTCCGATCAGTGACTTCCGGGGAGTTTCTTCGCTTGAGTTTGTGGATTTCTCGATCGGCAATTGGGAGTGCAAGTGCACTAATCTGAAGGGCCTTTCTCATCTGCGCAGCAATTGCAGATCTTGCGGCGGGGTCATCATCACCAATCCGTTCTCGATTGACGATGTGGTTTGTCCCAAGTGTGGGACGTTCAATCGCAACATCTCCACATTCTGCAACCGTTGTGGTGATCCCGTCAGCATGAAGTTGAAGTACGATATGTCTGAATGCCAAGAGCGCGGCATGACGTACGCGGCCCCGCTGAAAGTGACCATTCGGCTGACCATCTACGATAAGGATCCGGATACGGGTGCAAAGACCATCAGAGACATCAAAGAGCAGGAAGTCTATTTTGGCGAGATCCCTCTCATGTCTGAAAACGGGACCTTTATCATCAATGGAACCGAGCGGGTAATCGTCAGCCAATTGCATCGGTCTCCCGGTGTTTTTTTCGAGTCTGCCAACGCCAAGACTTACTTCCTGGGCAAGCTTATTCCCTATCGCGGCTCCTGGGTAGAGTTTGAATATGACCAGAAGAATATTCTCTATGTTCGAATTGATCGAAAACGGAAATTCCTAGGAACCATTTTCCTGCGAGCGTTGGGGTTGAAGTCAGACGAGGAATTGATCCGAGCTTTTTACAAGACCGATTTGATCAGTATTTCCGGCGGCAAGCTCTATTGGAACGTTTCTGAGAATCTGACTGGAATCAAAGTGTCTCATGACATTGTCAACCCGAAGACCAAGGAAGTTATTTGTCATGCCGGCAAGAAGATTACTCACAGCATCTACAACCTCATCACCAAGGCTCATATCGCCCAGGTGGAAATCGCTCCCAATGACCTGGAAGGTTGTTTCACTGTGGCCGATGTGGTTAACAAGGATACGGGCGAGGTCATTATAGAATCCAACCAGGAGCTAAAACCCGATACCTTAGGAAGCATCATGGATGCAGGGATTGCCGAATTCTCCATCTTCAATCCGGAGCGCGACGATGTAGGCGTGGTCCTGAGCCAGACTATGAAGAAGGACAGCATCAAGACGACACAGGAAGCACTGATCGAGATCTATCGCAAGTTAAGGCCGGGTGACCCGCCGACTCTTGAAACAGCCACCAATCTTTTCGAAGGGATGTTTTTCGATTCGAGGAAATACGATTTTTCTCGGGTGGGTCGTCTCAAATTCAACATCAAGCTGGACCTGAATTCTCCATTGGATAAGCGCACTCTGGAACCTGAGGACTTTTATGCCGTGATCCGTTACCTCCTCAAGCTGAGAAAGAGCATCGGGATGGTCGATGACATCGATCACCTTGGCAATCGGCGTGTTCGTGCCGTGGGTGAACTTCTGGAAAATCAGTTTCGTATTGGATTGGTTCGCATGGAACGGGCCATTAAGGAGAAGATGTCTGTTTACCAGGAAATGTCCACTGCCATGCCGCATGACTTGATCAACGCCAAACCAGTCATGGCTGCAGTGCGTGAATTCTTCGGTTCCAGTCAGCTTTCGCAGTTCATGGATCAAACCAATCCGCTTTCTGAGATCACCCATAAGCGCCGGCTCTCGGCGCTCGGTCCGGGCGGGTTAAGTCGCGAGCGTGCCGGGTTTGAGGTCCGCGATGTGCATACGACCCATTATGGCCGAATCTGTCCGATTGAGACACCGGAAGGGCCCAATATCGGTTTGATTTCCTCTTTGAGCTGCTATGCTCGCATCAATGAATTTGGTTTTATCGAGAGTCCTTATCGGAAAGTAAAGAATGGCAAAGTTGTAGACTACGTCACTGTTAGCAATGGTGGAGACTCTGATTTTAAGATCGCTGAACATGTCGAGAAATCCGTTGTTGAAAACGAGAATAAGACACTTCGGGCAAGGAAGAAACGCCCGGCAGAGTATGAACCGTATTCCTTTTACCTCACGGCCTGGGAAGAGGATAAATACATCATTGCTCAAGCCAACGTTGAGCTGGATGAAGAGGGGAATATCATCAACGACCTGGTCAACGCCCGCCAGGCGGGAAATTTCGTTCTCAAGAGCCGGGAAGAAATAGACTACATTGACGTATCCCCCAAGCAGTTAGTCAGTGTGGCCGCTTCGCTTATCCCCTTTCTGGAACATGACGATGCGAACCGCGCGCTGATGGGATCTAACATGCAACGCCAGGCGGTCCCTTTGCTCCGTGCAGATGCTCCCTACGTCGGGACCGGCATGGAAAAAGTCACTGCCCATGATTCCGGAGCTGTCATTCTCTGTCGTCGGGCGGGAGTTGTCGATAGCATCGATTCACAACGCATCATCGTCCGAGTGGATACAGGTGAGAGCGGTCAGCTTTCAAGAGAAGTTGGCGCCGACATCTATCAGCTCAAGAAATTTAAGCGTTCCAATCAGAATACCTGCATCAATCAGAAGCCCATTGTTCGAAAAGGAGACCGGGTTCATTCCGGGCAAGTCCTGGCAGACGGTCCCTGCACAGATCAAGGGGAGTTGGCGTTAGGTAGGAACGTATTGGTCGCATTCATGCCGTGGCGTGGGTATAACTTCGAAGACGCCATTCTGGTCAGCGAGAAGCTGATCAAGGACGATTATTACACTTCGATTCACATTGAAGAGTTTGAGATCGAAGCCCGTGACACAAAACTCGGGCCAGAAGAAATCACCCGGGATATCCCCAATGTGAGTGAAAGCTTTTTGAAAGAACTTGACGAGAGTGGCATTATCCGTACTGGGGCAGTGGTGAAACCTGGCGACGTGCTGGTAGGGAAGGTTACGCCTAAAGGCGAGACCCAGCTGACCCCCGAAGAGAAACTATTGCGGGCCATTTTCGGTGAAAAAGCCGGGGATGTTCGGGATGCTTCATTGATTACTCCTCCGGGAATTGAAGGGGTTGTTGTGGAGGTAAAGGTTTTTTCTCGCAAGGGCCAGGATAAGGATGAACGTGCCAAATGGATCGAAGGTACTGAAATCGACAAGCTGGAAAAGAACCTTAACGATGAAATCCGTATTTTGACTGATGAACGAAACAAGCGCCTTTGCCAGTTGTTGGAAGGATCGGTGCTTACCGCCGACTTGGTGAATGAGCGCAGCGGGAAACGTATCCTTACAAAGAAAACCACTTTGACACGGGAAATTATTCAAAGACTCAGCGCAAAAGATTTGTCTCGTGTCAAAACCGGGCATAAAGACTCCACGTCCGGCGAACAGGTTCTGGAGATCGAAGAAATGACGGCTCGCCAAATCGATGTGTTACAGAAGTTGCATGACGAGCGAATCAGCAAGCTCAAGAAGGGCGATGAATTGCCGCCGGGAGTCATTAAACTGGTCAAGGTTTACGTGGCTATGAAGCGGAAGCTTTCCGTCGGCGACAAAATGGCCGGCCGCCATGGAAACAAAGGGGTGATTGCCAGGATATTGCCAGAAGAAGACATGCCTAATTTGCCGGACGGAACTCCCGTGGAAATTGTCTTAAATCCGCTCGGTGTCCCTTCCCGTATGAACGTTGGGCAGATTCTAGAAACACATCTCGGATGGGCAGCCAAATCGCTGGGATTGCATTTCGCTACGCCGGTCTTTGACGGGGCCACCGAAAAAGAGATCAAGCTCCAGTTGGAGAAATCCGGTTTGCCGACTTCTGGAAAGACCTATTTGTATGATGGGATGACGGGGGAGCGCTTCGATCAGATGGTGACGGTGGGCTATATCTACATGTTGAAGCTTTCGCACCTGGTCGATGACAAGATTCATGCCCGCTCGATAGGTCCCTATTCTTTGATCACCCAACAGCCTCTCGGCGGAAAAGCACAGTTTGGAGGCCAGCGTTTTGGTGAGATGGAGGTCTGGGCGTTGGAAGCTTATGGCGCCGCTCATATTCTCCAGGAATTGCTCACAGCCAAAGCCGATGATGTGTACGGGCGAGCCAAGATTTACGAAGCAATCGTTAAGGGTGAAGCCGCTCTTGAACCTGGTCTGCCCGAGTCGTTCAATGTTTTGATCCGAGAACTTCAGAGTCTGTGCCTGGATGTGGAGCTACTGAAGAAGTACCAAGAGAACTAGGATGTAGGTTACAGGGAAGAGGTTACAGTTTCCTTATGCCCGATGCGATATTTGAATTTGATTTCGTGAGTATTGAATAGATATGACGGGTTTGGCTTAGGGAGCACACCAAGTCTGCGATCCTGTTCCCTACACCTGTCACCTAACCCTTACTTTTCCTCCCAAGGAGGTTTACTTTGTTTCGACAAAATCCCTACGATAGAGGCAACGTCATTGCTGATTTTGACAGCATTAAGATCAGTCTGGCTTCTCCAGAGAAGATTAAATCCTGGTCCAAGGGTGAAGTCACCAAGCCGGAGACCATCAACTACCGGACCTTCAAGCCCGAGCGTGACGGACTTTTTTGCGCCAAGATATTTGGGCCTGTAACAGACTGGGAGTGTCTCTGCGGCAAATACAAACGCATGAAACATCGCGGCGTCATCTGCGACAAATGCGGCGTTGAGGTAACTCTCTCCAAAGTACGGAGAGAACGGCTGGGCCACATCGAACTGGCCAGCCCCTGCTCGCATGTTTGGTTCTTTAAGGGCCTGCCCAGCCGTATTGGGCATTTGCTGGATTTGAGCCTTCGCGATCTCGAACGGATCCTTTATTTTGAGGCTTATGTGGTAATTGATCCAGGTGATGCTCCACTTAAGGAAAAGGAGGTTCTCAGCGAAGACAAATTCCGCCAGCTGCAAGAAGAGCATCACGGGAAGTTTGTCGCTATGATGGGTGCCGAGGCCATCAAGCAGTTGCTGAAGCAAATCGATATCGAGGAACTTTCCATTGAGCTCCGTCACAAAATGAAGACGGAGAATTCTCAACAGAAAAAGCTGAAGTATTCCAAACGACTCAAGGTCGTAGAGGCATTCCGAAAGTCAGGGAACAAGCCGGAGTGGATGATCCTGGATGTCATTCCTGTTATTCCGCCAGAGTTGCGTCCCTTGGTTCCTCTGGATGGCGGAAGATTCGCCACTTCTGACCTAAACGATCTTTATCGTCGAGTGATTAATCGAAATAATCGTCTGAAGAAACTCATTGAGCTGCATGCCCCGGATGTCATTGTGCGCAATGAAAAACGAATGCTCCAAGAAGCGGTTGATGCTCTTTTTGACAACGGCCGCCGTGGGCGGGTTTTGCGAGGCGCCAACAACCGGCCATTGAAATCACTTTCCGATACCCTCAAAGGCAAACAAGGGCGTTTTCGCCAGAATCTGCTGGGAAAGCGTGTCGATTACTCCGGGCGTTCCGTGATTGTGGTTGGTCCCGATCTCAAGCTGCACCAATGCGGCTTGCCTAAACGAATGGCCCTCGAGCTCTTTAAACCGTTTATTTACAACCGGCTCGAACAGGCTGGGCACTGCACCACCATCAAAGCCGCCAAGGAGATGGTCGAGCAGCAGGATCCCATCGTGTGGGACATTCTGGAAGAAGTCATTCGTGAGCATCCGGTTCTGCTCAATCGCGCTCCCACTTTGCACCGTTTGGGAATCCAGGCGTTTGAGCCCATCTTGGTTGAAGGCAAGGCCATCCAGATTCATCCCCTGGTCTGCACCGCATTTAACGCGGACTTTGACGGGGACCAAATGGCGGTGCACATTCCGCTTTCGCCTGAAGCCCAGATTGAAGCTTCTGTGCTCATGCTGTCTTCCAATAATATTCTGTCACCTTCGAACGGCATGCCCATTACCGTGCCTACTCAGGATGTTGTTTTGGGCTGCTATTACTTGACAATGTCAAAACCTGGAACTAAGGGGGAAGGCCGCGCCTTCGGGAACGCCGAAGAAGTCCTGCTGGCACTGGAAGCCGGCGAAGTGGAAACGCTCACACCCATCCGTTTTCGTTATACGGGTGACGTCATTGATTTGACGACTGCCTATGATGACCAGAACGTCATGCACACCGAGGTATTCCACCTGGAGAAGGATTTCCTGAAAACCACCGTGGGCCGTGTGATTCTCAATGACCACCTTCCCAGTGAGATGCCCTATGTTAATGGGTTGTTGAAGAAAAAGGGACTGGGCCAGCTCGTCCAATACTGTTATTTGAGATTGGGACTGGAAAAAACCGTGATCATGCTGGATGAGGTCAAGGCTCTAGGCTTTACCTACGCCACCAAGGCTGGAATTTCGATCGGGATTGAAGATCTGCTTATCCCTTCTGAAAAAGGCAAGTTGGTGGAATCAGCCGAACGCGAAGTCTTGAAAGTGGAGAACCAATACCAGGAAGGTTCGATCACCAAAGGTGAACGCTATAACAAGGTCATCGAAATCTGGTCGAATGTGACTGAGAAGGTGGCTGACGAGATGATTCGCGGCATCGAGAAGCAAAACAAAGAAGGCATTGAATTCAATCCCATTTACATCATGGCTGATTCGGGGGCTCGAGGATCCAAACAACAGATTCGTCAATTGGCCGGAATGCGCGGTTTGATGGCCAAGCCCTCGGGCGAAATCATCGAAACGCCCATCAAGGCTAACTTCCGTGAGGGCTTGACAGTGTTGCAGTATTTCATCTCTACTCATGGCGCCCGCAAAGGTTTGGCGGATACGGCTTTGAAAACCGCCGACTCTGGTTACCTGACGCGCCGCTTGGTGGATGTGGCCCAGGATGTCATTATCTCCGAGCACGATTGCGGCACCATGAATGGCATTTATGTGGTTCCGATTGTGGAAAGTGGTGAAATCATTGAGCCGCTGCGTGACCGTATTGTAGGACGAGTCTCGCTGGATGAGATCAAGGACTATGAAGGCAATGTGATCGTTGGAGTCAACCATGAAATTACCGAAAGCCTGGCCAGCGAAATCCAAGGGGCCGGTGTGGAACGCGTCAAGATTCGTTCCGTGCTGACCTGTGAGTCCCGTCGGGGTGTGTGCATCAAGTGCTACGGACGCAATCTGGGTACAGGCAATATGGTCGAACGTGGTGAAGCTGTGGGTGTGATTGCCGCACAATCGATCGGTGAACCAGGAACCCAGTTGACTATGAGAACGTTTCATATCGGTGGTACGGCCAGCCGGGTTTCGGAGCAATCGACCCTGGAGGCCAAGAATGATGGCATCATTAAGTTCATCAACATCACTAGCGTGCTCAACAAAGATGGAGACCTGGTGGTCATGAACCGGAATGGCCTGATCGCCGTTATTGATGAGAAGGGTCGTGAGAAAGAGCGCTACTCGGTGGTATACGGCGCCAAAATCAAATTGAAGGAAGGCGATGATGTCAAGGTGGGAGATATTCTGGTGGAATGGGATCCATACACCTACGCTATCTTGACCGAGGTGGGTGGCACTGTTCAGTTTAAGGATTTGGTGGAAGGGGTTACGATGCAGGAAGAAGTGGACGAAGTGACCAGTCTCTCTCGCTGGGTGGTGACGGAGTCTCAAGATGAAAAACGCCAGCCCCAGATTGTCATCAAGAGCGCCGATAAGCACAAAACGGTGAAGAAGTATCTCATGCCCTCCCGCGCTCACCTCATGCTGACCGATGGTGACGAGGTATCCCCCGGTGATGTCCTGGCCAAGATTCCGCGCGAAACTACCAAGACCAAGGACATCACTGGAGGGTTGCCCCGCGTGGTGGAGTTATTCGAAGCGCGCAAACCTCGGCAAACGGCGGTGGTTACGGAAATTGATGGCGTCGTGAAGTACGGCGACATCGCCAAGGGCACCCGAAAGATCCTGGTGGCGAATGATAATGGGATGGAGCGGGAGTACTCGCTGCCTCGTGGAGTACACGTCAACGTCCAGGAAGGCGAGACCGTCAGGGCTGGAGAACCCTTGATGGACGGCCCGCTCAACCCGCATGACATATTGGCCGTGCTGGGTGAAAAGGAATTGCAAAGCTATCTGGTTAACGAAATCCAGGAAGTCTACCGCCTGCAGGGAGTCAACATTAATGACAAGCATATCGAAGTCATTGTTCGTCAAATGATGCGCTGGGTGAAAATTGAAGATGTTGGCGACACCGACTTCTTGCTCGAAGAGCAGGTGGATAAGTTCCGCTTCCAGGAAGAGAATGATAGGGCCAAAGAGGAAGATGGCCGTCCCGCCCAGGGCCGCCCGTTACTGCTGGGCATCACCAAGGCCTCGCTTTCAACCGAATCGTTCATTTCGGCGGCTTCCTTCCAGGAGACTACTCGTGTTCTTACTGAGGCGTCAATTAGCGGAAAGATCGATTACCTGCGTGGCTTGAAGGAAAACGTGATTATGGGGCGTCTCATTCCCGCAGGCACTGGAATGATTTACTACCGTAACGTCAAGCTCAAAGCTGATGAGACGGCGCGTCCTGAAGAGGGAAGAGAAGAAGTCTTTGAGGCAGGCGCCGATTACGGTGAAGAATCAGGCAGGGAGGAGCTCACGACGACCAGCTGACGTTTTGCTTAATAACTCTTTCAGTTCCAAAGCCCTTGCCGTTTGCTTTCAGGGCCGCAAGGGCTTTTTCCTTTTGTTACTCCCAATCCAGGAAACGTCATCATTCCTCAGATAGAACTCAAAGGAGATTTTATGAAACAACACTCGGGAAACCAGTACAATCGACGCGATTTCCTAAGGATGGGCACAGCGGGTTATCTGGGCACAACACTAGCTGCGACCAGCCTGACGGGAAATGCGAGCGTTGCCAACAATTCGGGCACGATGATCGGATTCCATGCTCCGCCAATGGCTGTAGTTCGCATAGGGTTTGTAGGCGTGGGAGGCATGGGCTCTGCCCATGTCAAAAATCTATTGAATATTGAAGGCGTCGAGATTCGAGCCGTTTGTGATCTCAAAGAAGAAAGAATCGCTCGAATCCAGGATTGGGTGACGAAAGCAGGCGGGAAGAAACCGGAAGCTTATTCGAGAGGCGAAACTGATTTCAAGAGAATGTGTGAACGAGAGGATCTCGACCTGGTCTATACCGCCACTCCTTGGCAGTGGCATGTCCCGATTTGCCTGGCCGCAATGAACGCCGGCAAGCATGCGGTGACCGAAGTGCCGGCTGCAGTCACCCTTGACGAATGCTGGCTGCTGGTGGACACAGCCGAGAAGACACGCCGCCACTGCGTGATGATGGAAAACTGTTGCTATGACCGGCCGGAAATGATGTGCCTGAACATGGTGAAGAAAGGTCTACTGGGAGAAATCCTGCACGCTG
>JBGOVH010000428.1:0-3611 GCA_041478005.1 Terriglobia bacterium
AGAAGGCCAGGAGGCTATTTACTATGCAACTGGAGCTTCTCGCGAAATCGTCGAGCGTTCACCACACCTGGAAGCGTTTCGGGAAAAGGGTTATGAAGTGCTTTTTCTGATCGACCCTGTGGACGAAGTCTGGACACAGCACGCAGGAGAATTCCAGGGAAAAAAGTTCCAAGCGGCGGGAAAAGGAGAAGTAGAGCTGGGCTCGGAGGAAGAGAAGAGGAAAGCTGAAGAGTCTCGAAGAGACAACGAGAAGGTCTTCAAGAACTTGATGGAATGTTTGAGGTCTCATCTAGAAGAAGAGATCAAAGAGGTGAGGCTTTCTAACCGCCTCACTTCTTCCGCAGCCTGCCTAGTGGGAGAGATTCATGATCCCAGTCCCCAAATGGAGGAGATGATGCGGCGCATGGGCCAGGCTCTCCCAAAGACAAAACGAATCCTGGAATTGAACCCAGCTCACAGTCTCTTGTCCAAGCTGCAGTCCATTTTTGAAAAAGATCCTTCTGCTCCCGAATTAAAAGACTATGCCAGGTTACTCCATGGACAGGCGCTGCTTGCTGAAGGCAGCTCCTTGGCCGATCCCGCTGGCTTTAGCAAGCTAGTTGCCGATATCATGGTCAGAGCTATTGGATGAATGCGAACTCTTCTGACCCAGATTATTCATGAGGAGAGCGCTCTTGGTTATGTAATCTTCAATAATATGACTTTACTTCAAACCAAATAGTATGAATTGGATTGATCCAAAAATCGTAGAAGCCGGTGATGCTCTGTGTTATCGTTATGCCGCCAATGATCGGCCAGGAAGTACAGTCATTGTTATCATACGACTGATTTGAACTTTTTATTCGAACGAAGGAGAAAAAGATGCTTCATAAGATTGGGATCAACGGATTTGGCCGAATCGGCCGTCAGGTTCTGCGAGCGATTAAGGAACGCCATGCCCAGAGCATCGAAGTGGTGGCGATTAACGATCTTTTTGACGCCAGCACCAATGCCCACCTGCTGAAATACGATTCAACCTATGGACCTTACCAGGGAACTGTAGAGGTTCAAGAGGGTCATTTGGTGGTGGATGGGAAAAAGATTACGATCACTGCCGAAAGGGAGCCAGGTGCGATTAAATGGAAGGACATGGGCGTGGAAGTGGTTATTGAGTCTACCGGGCAGTTCACCGATGCCAACAAGGCGAAAGCTCACATCGAGTCTGGAGGCGCAAAGAAAGTCATCATTTCGGCTCCTGCCAAAAATGAGGACATTACCGTTGTCCTTGGTGTGAATGATGACAAGTACGACTCCTCCAAACACAAAATTGTGTCCAATGCCTCTTGCACAACCAATGGGCTGGCCCCCGTAGCCAAAGTGCTCAACGATAAGTTTGGAATCCAAAAAGGTCTGCTGACCACTGTGCACGCTTACACCAATACCCAGAGATTGCAGGATCTCGCCGCCAAAGACATGAGAGACGCTCGCTCGGCTCCTCAAAACATCGTTCCCTCTGAAACCGGAGCCGCACGGGCCGTGGGTTTGGTTATCCCCGAACTTAAGGGGAAATTTGGAGGTATGGCCTTCCGGGTTCCGACACCCACCGTTTCCGTGATCGATTTCACAGCTATTTTGGAGAGGGAGGCCAGCAAGGAACAGATTCGAGAGGCCATGCTGGAATATGCCAAGGGTGCGATGAAAGGAATCTTGGTCGTGACCGATGAACCGCTGGTCTCGTCCGACCTGAAAGGCAGCACTGCCTCTTCAACTTTCAGCGCTATTGACACGCTGGTTCTGGGGAACTTGGTCAAAGTGGTTGCCTGGTATGACAACGAGTGGGGCTATGCGTGCAGGACTGCCGATCTTACTGCATTGATCGCCAGCAAGCTGTGAATTGAGGATGGCTCTCTTGGGTGGCGCACATCGCAACCTCACGGAATCGGCATCCCCCTCACCCGGCCCTGTGAAAGCTTATTTATTAAGCTTTCACCCCTCTCCCCCAAATGGGGGCGAGGGAGTAAGCCTAAAATTGCTTACCCACGTTTGGAGTGCGGCAGGCAGCTTGCTGCCGCTTTGGCTAGTGCCTAGCGTCGGGACCTCGATGAGACTTAGCATTGATGATGCGTAGCAGCAAGTTGCCGGTTCGATAGATCGAATGTGATCCAGAAAGCGCCAACAAGCTAACAAGCTGCCGCACTTCAAATTGTACAAACTCTAGCTAGTTCCCGCTGCAAAAATGAGATCAGAAAGGTCTAGTGGTGGAGCGAGCGCTCTGCGCACGCTGGCGCAACGCGCGACGGAGCGCGCGTTCCACCGGCTCTATCATTCTGCATCGAGTACTAGCTGAGCTAGCTAGCCTGGACTGGTAATTCCCTAACCGATTCCGCCTCATCTCCCGCCAATTTTTTCCATGAACCGCATTCGCAAAAAGTCTCTTTCAGAACTGGATCTCTCCACCATCACGCAAATCACACTTTCGACCGAGGAAGAAAAGCATTTTGAAAAGGGAATTACTTTGTTCAATGCAGGGAAATTCTGGGAAGCTCATGAAGCCTGGGAGGAAATCTGGATGCGGCATCCGGAAGACGGAAGGTTTTTCATCCAGGGGCTGATCCAGTTGGCTGCCGGCTATCACCAGCTGAAGAGAAAGATCTACAGAGGATTCGTGATTCATCTCAGGCGAGCCCGGGAACGCTTCGTTCTTTTTCCCGGAAATTTTCTGGGTGTTAATGTCCGAGCCTTGCTCGGCACAATTGATTCTTCATTGTCGGCAATCAGTGCAAGAGAGAATTTTGAAGGAGCGGATGGTTCCAGGATGAGTGTTCCTGAGATCGAGCACTCATCTAAGTAACGCCGAGGCTGAAAAATGACCCTCATCGGTGAAGTCTGTCCACGCTGCAGGAAATGCTGTACATCGGATAGTTTCATTGCTTCAAACGGTCCTATGGTTTGTAGAACTTGTGCAGCTCAACTCAAGGCCGCAAGCGAAGTAGCTCGTCAATGTCCAGTTGATGGAAAGGAAATGGAAAAGCAGGCTTTTGAGTTTGTTCTCATCGACAAGTGTCCGTCTTGTGGCGGAGTTTGGCTTGATGGAGGTGAGCTCAAACTCATAAGAGAGACAATCAAGAACATTGCATCGTCAACAGGATTCTTATTGGGTTGGCTTATGGGTTAGCTGCCGCTGAGTGCAGCGCCTTTTCGTATCTTGTGACGAAGGTTGGGGCTCCGGACTTAAACTCGGTCTCCTGCCTCGGTGAATTTCGATTTTCTGATGACTGCAGCCAAGCGACGAGCACTTTGTGCTGACCTCTCAGAAAAGACGATAAAGCACGTCAAAAGTGGGATGAAATCATTCCAAATTCTGAAGTTGATTTTTGGCGATCGACACACAACAAAAATCACCCGTTGGATAGAGAAATTGATGATGCACTAATCACTCATCACACGTCACTGCTTTTATGACTCCTGATCGCTGGCATCAAATCAACCGGCTCTACTTCGCAGCATTAGACGTTGCGGAGAAAGAGCGACTTTCTTTTCTCGAACGGGAAGATGGCTTCCAAGACCGAGTGGATATGGCAGCTTTGGACGGTTCGGAACCTCGGAGAAACTCTCTCCATTACATCTCACCT
>JBGOVH010000298.1:0-4552 GCA_041478005.1 Terriglobia bacterium
CAAGGGGGGACGATTATTTTTATCCGTCGTGGCACCGAACAGCAGCATGAGAGGCTCCTGTGAGAATCTGTCTTGGAGGGCCGAACTCCGTGAGGCCGATCTTGAGACATTGGCTCCTCAGCATCCGAAAAATGAGTCCCACAGATCATTCCACCTTCTCATTTACTTCTTCGGAAAAGTCACTTACATTGCCTTGGCTATCCACCGCTTTGATGCGATAGAAGTAAGTTTGCCCCTTCTCCGCTGTTTTGTCGATGGTGGATGCCGTTACGATTGGAGTCTCATTCAGCCGTTTGAAGTCTCGATCTTGACCGCTTCGATACACAAAATACCCTGCAAGGTCAGGTTCTGAATTTGGTAACCAGACCAGGCTGATAAATTCTCCGCTGCTAATGGCCGTGACTTCCGAAGGAGGCCTGGGTGGATAGACGTCAGGATTAATGACTTCAAGTTTCTTGGAGTCAAAGCTCTCGATCGACCCTGTCGCAGTCTCGAGCACAGCGCGGACTACGTAGGAGTAACTCTTGCCAAGCTCCATCGATTCGTCTCTATAGGAGCTGACGGCTGTCGGCGCCTGTGTCAATCGATCTCCCCCAGGAATCTTTGGGTTGGAAGTTCGGTAAACATTGAATTGAATAGTATCTTTGATAGGTGAATTGTCTGCGTTCAGAGTCGGAGGCTCCCAACTCAACTCGATGAAGTGCTCTGCAAAGGTAGCACGCAGACCTTCAGGTGGATTAGGGGCAGGCAGAACTTTGACGGAAACAATATTGGAAATACCTGCATCTTGTTTTTTCCTATTGATCGCCTTCACTGCATAGCTAAAGGTTGTACCGAAAACCTTTCCGGATTCGGTGTCTAACAGGGTATCGGTTAAGACTATTTTCCCTCCCTCCCGGTGGCTGTCGAAGTCATGCTCCTGAAACACCTTCCATTTCAACGCAGACCTGACAAAAAGGGCCTTGTCTGGAGCGGCATTTTGTGAGGAATCTGCCGAAAGGCGAAAGACTTCAACTCGCACCAAAGTTGTGGCTGCAGAGCCGTCAGTATTTAGTTTGGGGAGAGTCCAGCTCAATTTGATCAACTTACCGAATTGATAAGCGGCAAGGTCAGAGACTGGAACAGGAATCTGGATCAGGGGTGGAAGAGGATCCCCTACATTCCCGCATCCGGCAAGGAAGCAGGTGATGACGAGCAGGGACAGAAGAAAAAAGTGCCTATGAACGGAAAGGTTCAATGTCAATGGGAAGATTTTCTTGTTCAGGCAATGCCTACAAGATATAGCGGCTCAAATCTTGATCCTGAACAATCGATGACAACATGTTTTGGACATAAGCTGCGTCGATGGTCAGATTCTTCTCCTTGAGGTCAGGTCCTTCAAAAGAGATTTCATCTAGAAGCCTTTCCATGATGGTGTGGAGCCGCCTGGCTCCAATATTCTCGGTACGTTCGTTCACCAAGGCAGCAAACCTGGCAATTTCAAGGACGGCATCGTCTGTAAAGATGAGATGGATTCCCTCGGTTTCCATGAGGCCGATATATTGCTTAATCAGGGCATTCTTCGGTTCTTTGAGAATGCGAACAAAATCGTCGATTGTGAGAGATTCAAGCTCAACACGGATGGGGAAGCGTCCCTGCAGTTCAGGAATAAGATCTGAGGGCTTGCTCACATGAAAGGCGCCGGCCGCAATGAAGAGAATGTGGTCTGTGCGTACCATCCCGTAGCGGGTATTCACGGTGGTTCCTTCCACGATAGGAAGGATATCACGCTGCACGCCTTCGCGGCTGACATCGGGTCCATGTCCACTTTCCCGTCCGGCGATTTTATCGATTTCATCCAGGAAGATGATGCCGTTCTGTTCAACTCGCTCGGTTGCGATACGTGTGACCTGGTCCATGTCAATCAGCTTTTGTTCCTCTTCCTGAACCAAATAATCAATGGCCTCGGAAACCTTCATCTTTCGCTTCTTGGTCTTTTGGCCGAAAAGTCCGGGCAGCATATCCTTGATGTTGATATCCATCTCCTCAACGCCCGAATTGGAAATAATCTCAAAGGCTGGAAAACTTCTCTCACGGACTTCAACCTCAACCGAACGCTCGTCCAGCTTCCCTTCCCTTAATTGCTGACGCAATTTTTCCCGCGTTTTTTGAAATGTCTCCTGGGCTTTGACTATTTCTTCCGGTGAACTTGTTGCCTTATTCGCTGCAGGATGGGGCGGCAGCAGAAGGTCCAGGATGCGTTCTTCCGTGTTTTGTTCCGCTTTGTCAGCCACATCTTCGAGTTTTTCCTCTCGCACCATATCGATGGCAATCTCCACCAGGTCACGAATCATCGACTCCACATCGCGCCCAACGTAGCCGACTTCCGTAAACTTCGAAGCCTCCACTTTTAGAAAGGGCGAGTTGGTAAGTTTGGAAAGGCGGCGGGCAATTTCGGTTTTGCCTACACCCGTAGAGCCAATCATGATGATGTTTTTGGGAAGGATTTCTTCCGCTATCTCAGGTGGAAGTTTTTGCCGCCGAATCCGATTTCTGAGAGCAATGGCGACGGCTCTTTTGGCTGCTTTCTGGCCTATGACGTGCTTGTCCAGCTCGGAAACAATCTGGCGCGGGGTCATGTCATCCAAAGGCTTCTCATTTTCGTCGACTGCACCAGGCAAATAAATAACCATATTCCCTCTTTGCTGTTTCAAGACTTCACTCCCAACGTCGTGCTTTTGCCCCTACTCCGTCCTTCGAGCACACTCGATGGGTTGATGACCCTAATTCCCTGTTAGAGCTCTTCCACAGAAATAGAAAGGTTCGTATAAATACAAATATTGCCTGCAATGGTTAAGGCTTCCGTAGCGATCTCCCTGGCTGTCAGGTCAGAATGCTTGAGCAGCGCCTTGGCTGCAGCCAGGGCAAAAGGGCCCCCAGATCCAATCGAGGCTATTCCATCATCGGGCTCTATCAAATCTCCATTGCCGCTTAAGAAAAAAGTGCTCTCTTTATTGGCCACGACCAACAGCGCTTGCAGATGCCGTAGAGCTTTGTCAGTTCGCCATTCCGTAGCTAGTTCCACAGCAGATCGCGGAAGATTTCCCCTAAATTCCTCCAACTTGCTTTCAAACCGGGAAAACAAGGCAAAAGCATCGGCGGTGGAGCCTGCAAATCCGGCCAGAATTTGTCCATTGTATAGCCGCCGGATCTTTTTTGCTCCCTGCTTGATGATTGTTTCACCCAAGGTTACCTGCCCATCTCCTGCCAATGCCACATTTTCGTTTTTCCGAACACAAATGACCGTGGTGCTTCTGATCATAAATTCTCCGTTGAAGTTGAGATGTTATTTCTTAAGGGTTGGAGTAAAGAGGGTGTCTGGCAGGTCTTGATTGATTTTGACAGACTCGGCTTTAAATTCAGACGATTTAAAACCATTAGAGAAACGGACCGAACTTAGGGGAATTTTCACTCCTTGAATGTCATGATAGTTGTAATAGAACCTTTCGTCATCTGTCGGCCACTTCTTGGCAAAAGCAGGCGACTTGAACTCCATTTTAACTGGCAAGTAGTTACTGGCATTCACAAAAATCTTCACCCGGTCATTTTCCTTGTCTATGAGTTCCACACCTTCCACATCATCGAGGTCAATACGGGTGCTCCCCAGATGTCGAAATCTCATGCCAACCTCACTAAGACGATACCTCAATACATAGTCCAGGTTGTGTTTCAAATTTTGCTGGTAATTCTCAATTTCTTCCGGGGACTGGTCTTTCACGACCTTGTACTCAATTTTCCATCCCTTATCTCCGTCATTAATATTCACAATTTCACTTTTTTTTCCAATTTCCATCCGGGTCTTGGAAGGGAATTTCTCGTAGAGATGAAAAAGACTGCCACCGTGCAAATCATCTTTTCTGAACTGATAGAACCTTCCACTTCGATATATGTCCGGGTTCTTCAGATAAGCGTCACCCCCCAGGGCTTCAATAGTTTTATTTAGTAGTTCCTTGGCTTTCCGCTCAGATTCCTTTAAATAATCCGACTGGGCGAGAGAATTGCACAACCCCGGGTCAAGCCCTTGACCAATTGAGAAAAGGAACATAAATACGAACGCGCCGACTTTTTGGATCGCCCCAACAAGGGGAGCTTTCCCAAGGCTCCAGTGCTTCTTCCGGAGGCAGAGGAGTACAGCCTTGATAGACCTGCACAAGGCCAGATAAGGGGAGAGAGCTGGTTGTGAAGAACGTCTCACACATCACCTTGCTTATTGCGATAAGGCCGTTTCCTGAACGCGCAACGAAGCGCGCATTCCGATCGGGATATCAAGGGCAGTAGCCCTTGGCTAGTTGGTTTTGACTAAAGTCGCACCATGAGCCTATATGACAAGTAAATCCGCTCCCAAAGCAATCTCAAAGTTTAGCCAATGGGGAATTATCCGTCAAATGAGAAATGATCGGATGTAATGCCTTGAGAAGCTGTGAAAAAATCCCCTCCTATTTTAGGAGGGGTCGAAGCCTGTAAGGGCTTCGGGGGTGGTAAGGGTAGCGTGTAAACTCACGATGGACGCGAA
>JBGOVH010000222.1:0-5275 GCA_041478005.1 Terriglobia bacterium
CTTTTCATGCTCACCAGGCAGATCTGAGGCGGCCTCTGAAATTAAGTCGTGACGAGCCCTTTGTTCTGATTGTGCTGGGTAACTGTTTGAATGAGCTTTTCCTTGAGAAAATCGATCGAATTGAGAGGCGATGCGAATTGGTACTGTTGCTGGCTTCGCGATGGCTGGCTCCTCATGGCTTCTTAATTCTGATTGAACCAGCCTTAAAAGAAACTTCTCGGGATCTCTTATTGTTGAGGGATCGTTTGCTGGACCACTCGGATTTCAAAGTTTACAGCCCTTGCGTTCACAGTAATCATTGTCCTGCAGTTTCCGCTGGCAATCTGTCCGACTGGTGCCACGAAGAAGCGGATTGGTCGCCTCCGACTCTGGTCCGGGAAATTGACCGAAGGGTTGGGAACCACAAGAGTTCTCTGAAATATTCGTATTGTGTCCTCAACCGAAAGGGTCTCTCGATCATGGATGCTGCCCTTTTCCAAGGACCGCAGCTAAGTCAATCGAATCCCGGGAAACTCCAGTTGTGGCGGGTAGTGAGCGAGCGACTGGAGGAAAAGGGCAAATCCCAGGTTTATTTTTGTGGATCACCTGGCAGAGCAAAAGTGACCCGGTTGAATCGGCACGCCAACAAGGCCAATCTTGACTTCGACAAGAATGCTCGAGGACAGGTGGTGGCAACGGAAAATTTGAAAGTAATCAATTCGAAAGACTGGAGAGTTGAAGGGGTTACCCAGGTCCATATTCTGCGTGAAGAGCCGCACTCCAAGGTCTAAATACAGCTCCTTGAGTTATTATCAATGAACCAACCTGAACAACCTCTTCTGGAAATCCGGGAATTGAAAAAACATTTCCCTGTAAAATCAGGATTTTTGAATCATTCCAAGGAAGCGATCAAAGCGGTGGATGGGGTGAGCCTGGACATCCTGCCGGGTGAGACATTCGGTCTGGTAGGAGAATCGGGCTGCGGAAAGTCAACTCTGGGCTATTGCGTGGTTCGCTTGCTCGAGCCTACTTCGGGGCGGATTCATTTCCTTGGAGAAGATATCTTGTCCCTCAGCAAGGTCTCAATGCGGCAATTGCGCCGGCAGATCCAGATCATCTTTCAGGACCCTTATTCTTCTCTGGATCCTCGGATGACGGTTCAGCAAATTCTTGAGGAACCGTTCGTCATTCACAATCTTTACCCCAGGAAAGAACAATCTCTGAGAGTCAAAGAGCTCTTGGACGCCGTGGGGTTGGACGCAAATGCAGCACAAAAATATCCTCACGAATTTAGTGGGGGGCAGAGGCAGCGAATTGGGATTGCCCGCGCACTGGCTCTGAAGCCCAGTCTGATTGTGGCTGACGAACCGGTCTCCTCTTTGGATGTTTCTATCCAAGCCCAAATTGTGAATCTGTTGCAGGAACTACAGGCTGAATTTCGGTTGACCTACCTGTTCATTTCGCATGGACTTCCAGTTGTGGATCACATCAGTGATCGAATCGGAGTCATGTACCTGGGCAAGTTGATGGAGGTGGGCAATCGAGCCGAGGTGTGTGATCAACCACTGCACCCCTACACCCAGATTCTGCTGGCTTCCGTGCCGAGCCCGGATCCCAGTCAATTGCGAAAAAAAACAGTCCTCGCAGGAGAAGTGCCTAGCCCGCTGAATCCTCCGGTTGGATGCCGTTTTCATACCCGCTGCCCTTATGCAATGGATCGTTGCAAGATAGAAGAACCGCGTGAAATCAAGGTTTCCAAGACCCATAGGGTATGGTGTCATTTGCTGGAGGAAGGGGTTTCCGGGTAAACGGCCTTTCCCTACTTCAAGGCGTTACCAACCTACGGAGTATTCTCTTGCACTTTGAGCTGATCACACAAGACGAGAAAACCAGCGCCAGGTTGGGAAAGATCCATACGGATCACGGCATTATCCAAACCCCGGTATTCATGCCTGTGGGCACGGCCGGAACGGTGAAAGCCATCACTCAGCAGCAACTCAAAGAATTGGGTGCCGAGATCATCCTGGGAAATACCTATCACCTCTATTTGCGACCCGGACATGAGTTAATTCGCGAGTTGGGGGGTCTCCATCGATTCATTTCCTGGGATCGCCCTGTTTTAACCGACAGTGGCGGATTCCAGGTTTTCAGTCACAGCCAGCTGAGAAATATCTCCGAGGAGGGGGTGTCTTTTCGCTCCCATCTGGATGGCTCTTCACACACATTCACACCCGAAAAGGCCATTGAGATTCAGATGGGGTTAGGCGCCGACATTGTGATGGCTTTTGATGAATGCATGCCGTATCCCTCCGATTTCTTGATCGCACGTGATTCGATGGAACGCACATTGCGATGGGCGGTTCGTTCGAAGTCGGTATTTGATGTGTTACAAAGAAAATGCTATCCCCACGAGCAATGGCTTTTTGGTATCGGGCAGGGAGGCATCTATCCAGAACTTCGGCATGAATGTCTAACCAGACTCGTCGATATTGAATTTCCCGGCTATGCGATTGGTGGCCTCTCCGTGGGCGAACCCAAGCCCATCCTGTATGAGATGGTGCACGACAGTACACAATTGATGCCTCCCGAAAAACCACGTTATCTCATGGGCGTAGGCACACCTCTGGACCTGGTGGAGTGCATCGCCCTGGGCGTGGATATGTTCGATTGTGTGATGCCCACGCGGAACGGGCGGAATGGATGGTTGTTTACCCGTTCCGGGCACATCGTCATCAAGAACGCATGCTATATCCGAGACCCGAGACCAATTGATGAGGCCTGCGGGTGTATGGTTTGCAGGAACTACAGCCGCGCTTACTTGAGGCATCTTTTCCAGTCTAACGAGATTCTCTCAGCGATGCTGAACACTTATCACAACCTCTACTTTTATCTTGACACGGTTAGAGAAATTAGAGATGCTATCGCGTCCCACAAGTTTGAAAATTACTTTTTGGAGTTCAAAGCCAAGCAAGACATAGGGTAAATTGATTGATGGTGGATTCCTGTTTCCGCCTGTCTGGTGTTGTCTTCATAATTAGCTTATTCAAGAGCCAATTTCAGAGAAGTTGTTAGGTTCAACCAGCCTCCCCAAGCTGGAGGCTGGCCAGTTAGATTGACCTTATCTTCCAAGTTCACACTTTAAAAAATAAAAGCTACTCGTGCGGAGGCAGGATTTATGTCATCCTTGGCTCTTTTGGCAGCCAATGGGCAAACGAACCCTGTTTTTGTCCAGCCCCTGATTTTTCTCGCCATTGGACTCATATTTTACTTTATTGTTTTTCTTCCTAATAAGAAGAAGCAACGCGCCTTGCAGGAAATGCTGGATAACTTGAGAAACGGAGACAAGGTCATTACTTCAGGTGGAATCTATGGCGTGGTCGCGGGTATTAAGGATGACCGTCTTCATCTAAAGGTTGCGGATCAGGTCAAAATTGAGATCTCAAAGAATGCCATTGTGGCGAAGCAATCCGAAGAATGAAGACTTTTCTTCGGGTTCTCAAAACGGATATACGGATATAAGGTTGAGATTTAATGCGTAAGAAACTCAGATGGAAGTTATTTGGTATTCTAGCCGTTGCCCTTATTTGTTTCCTGGGAATCACGGGTTTCCCTCCCAACTTTTCTAAAATGAAAGAGAGGATCCATTTAGGTTTGGACCTGAGGGGAGGGATGCATTTGATTTTGCAGGTGGTGACTGATGACGCGGTGAATATCGAGTCAGACGTAACGGTAGAGAGGCTCAAGGAGGATTTGCGCTCACGGCAAGTGGCGTTTGCGGATATCCGCAAGAGAGATGTGAAGTTTATTGAGGTACGCGAAGTTGATCCCCAGAAAAATTCAGACTTCCGCGCAACAATAGACGAAAGTTACCCTGCTTGGGACAGGTCCAGCCTGCCAGGCGCCGGAAATTCTTATCTATTGACTCTGAAACCAAGCGTTGAACAACAGATTCGCACGAGCTCAGTCCAGCAAGCGATTCAGACCATTCGCAACCGTGTAGACCAATTAGGGGTCACCGAACCAGTGATTCAGGAGCACGGCCCGGCTGAGGAGTATCAAATCCTGGTTCAGTTGCCCGGTGTAGATGACCCTTCGCGGGTTAAGGACATTATAAAATCGACAGCGCTGCTAGGGCTGAAGATCGTCGACAGCGGTCCGTTTCCATCACGGGATGCGGCTTTGAGCCAGCATGGAAATACTGTCCCTGAAGGGAAGGAGCTGCTCCCTTCAGTGAGGCGATTCCATGATCCCTCTCAAAACGGAGAGGAGTGGTATCTCGTCAATAAGGTAGCTTCCATTACGGGCAGGGATTTGAAACGGGCCCAGCCCAGCTCTGATCAATTCGGGAAACCATCCGTGAGTTTCAATCTGTCATCTGATGGCGCCGCCCGATTTGAAAAAGTGACAGGTGAGAATGTGGGTAAGCAGCTGGCAATTGTTTTGGACGGAAAAATTCAATCCGCGCCCAGTATTCGTGGCCAGATTCGAGATTCTGGAGAGATCTCCGGAAGCTTCACTCTTGAGCAAGCTAATGATTTGGCGCTGGTGCTGAATTCCGGTGCATTGCCTGCATCCCTCAACTATTTGGAGGAACGAACGGTCGGCGCATCTCTGGGAGCTGATTCCATTCGGCAGGGCATTGTGGCTTCAGTCGTTGGATTGATCGCCGTCGTTCTTTTTATGTTGTTTTACTACAAGCTCTCGGGAGTCAATGCCGTTGTGGCACTCATCTTGAATTTGATCATCCTGGTAGCTGCGTTGGCCTATATCAAGGCAACTTTGACCCTTCCAGGAATTGCGGGCGTTGTGCTTCTGATCGGTATGGCGGTTGATTCAAACGTCTTGATCTTTGAACGAATTCGCGAGGAACTGTGGAGTGGCAAGAATGTAACGTCGTCGGTCAATGTCGGGTTCTCAAAGGCCTTTGTGACGATTATTGATACTCACGTCACCACGATTGTTTCGGTTCTGTTTCTGTTTATTTTTGGGACAGGGCCGGTCAAGGGTTTTGCTGTGGTACTCTTTTGGGGATTAATGGCAAATCTTTTTACGGCCGTCTTTGTTTCAAAGTTTCTCTTCGATTGGGTTTTGGCCGGTTCCCCCCGCAAAGAGAGCTTGAGCATTTAAGCCTTTACATAGCTAGGGAAGTTCTATTAGCCTGAGGACATTAACTGAAAATCGAACTTCCAGAGGGAACCTTTTGCCTAGTGAAGTGTCTAAAGTGTCATAAAGTCAATGCCAGGAGCACAGCCTGAAGGCATTGGGGCCGCCAACTTGGCTCTTGCAGAGAAAAAAG
>JBGOVH010000315.1:0-4424 GCA_041478005.1 Terriglobia bacterium
GTCCCGAGTCATCGACAAATAGGGTTTGGCCGCCCAGAGTTGGCACCGGGTTTTCAGGATCGTAAGCAAAAGTGTCGAAACGCCCGTCGCCTGGTGGGTCGGGAGTCAATTGGCCATCTCCGAAAAGAGAGTTGGCGCGTCCGTTACTGTGGAGGTAATACTTCCGATACTGGGTCCGAGCGAGCGGCCACTCATGCTCGTCGCGCCAGACATTTTCCCCCATGACGAAAATCCGGACCGCTGGCTCCTGATCGATGCCATTCTCAATTCCCTTCAAGCGCCGGTCGTACCATCGCAAATGTAAGCCAGGAATATCGACAATGGCCTTCGGACCGAAACTCACGTCCCCAGGGACAGAGCCACCGATCTGAGAGTGAATCCAAGGTCCGATGAGCAGCTTGGTTTGCCGTCTGGCTTCAGGACTCCGAGCCTGGTTTTTCCAACCTGTGAAGCATTTGAACATCTCATGCACCAAATTGTCGTACCAGCCCGTCACGAAATAGGCGGGAACGGACACTTCGCCATACTTGTCTTTCATGCTGTAGGACTTCCAAAAGTCATCAAACGCGGAATGGCGAATGATTTCGCGATAAAAAGGTCGATCCGCAATATCATCCAAGGCTGAGATCAGAGGTAATCTGCGGTAGACTTTGGCCCAATTAATGAATTCTATGGCGACATTCTGCTTGGTCCGATTGCCGAGCCAGATAAAGTTCATGGTGTTCTGCAGCTGCAAAACGCCATTGCATCGCAGGTGGCCGTAGTTGTCTTCCTGACTGGCTATGGGCACGAGGGCCCTCACATACGGGCTTCCCAAAGGTGCGGGCAGAATCTGGGTGAACCCTGGATAGGAAATGCCAAAGGTTCCAATATTGCCATCGCACCAGGGCTGAGCACCGACCCATTGCTGAGTATCGTATCCGTCGTTAGCTTCATCGACATAGGGACGCCATACACCTTCCGACTCGTAGCGCCCCCGACAGTCCTGCAACAACACCCCATAGCCATTCTGTGCAAAGCGAATCGCCCACTCGACGTAGCGCGGGTGCTGCGTGTCGTAGATCGATCGGATGAGCAGTGTTGGGAACCTCTCACCTTTCCTCGGGCGATAGAGAGCGCCGTAAAGCCTCACCCCATCACGCATGGTGATTTTTAGGTCCAGTTGAATTTCAATATCTTGAGTCGACATGGCAAAATGGCGACACGTTTCTTAGTCGTGAAACAATAAGAACGAATTGGAGGAGATAGAGACCGTCAGTATCGAGGCAGTTTGAAACAAGATTCTGATAACTGACAGTGCTGATGGCCGGAGCTTCCGGTCAATTTTCAACTATCATAGCTCTTTTCTAAAAAAAGCAAAGGAACCTGTCAAGCGGAAAACCCTCGTCTGACAGTTGTCACTTTCAACCGCATGGAGCATAATCCGCCCGCGGTGAAGTTGGACACTCTTCCGATGCCTCATACCCGAGGCTGACAGAGGCCTTTCTCAACGATGAGGGGTATCGTTTCGAGTTGAGCCGATGCACCCGGAGGTGGCACGCTGGCAGCTTTCCAGGTCGCAGTTCCAATTCCAGGAGGAGACGGCAGCATGAGTCAAAAAACATATGTCGAAACGTTTGATCAGGGATCCGGTGGCTGGTGTGGCTATATCAGCAACAGTGCCGGGCCGAAATCCCTGGAACTCTCCAGCGGCGTAGCCATCTCGCGCAGTCCGTGGTGGATCGATTACAACCATGCTCCGCCCGGCGCCGGCTATTTACACATGGTGTTTTGCCTGGGGACGAAGGGGCCGGAAGGCGAACACCTGTTTGATACCGCCGGCCGCAGCCGGTTCATTGCCGGCGGCTATCCGACGAACTTCTCCAACGCGCGGGTTACGTTGCGATTGCGCGGTGAATTGGAGCCGCGCGGCGCTGAAATGGTACTCTTGATTCAGGGAAACGTTGAAGGTCGGACCAGCGGCTGGCTGCTCACTGGAAAACCGTTTCCAGTCACGCGCGACTGGAGCGAACCGTCGGTCACTCTGGAAGCGAATCCGACGAATTGGAAGTGTCTCGGTTCTCGCCACAACCGCAGCGACATGTACGGAACGACCGAGCTGTCTCGCATCCTGACCAACGTCAACGTCAACATCATGCTGGTGCTGTTTCCGCTGGCAATTGCGCCGATGGGAGCGATCAACGGCGATCCGCACCTGCTGCGGGCCGGAAAAGATTACCCTGTCTGGACGTCAAAACTTCCGGAAGGCTATGTCGAACTGGACACGGTTCAGATCGAGTTTCCGTAACGCTCCACCGCTGTCGCTTCGGTATCGGGACCCTGCGCTGACGGTGGTGACACGGTGGGTGTGGCCTCGGCGAGAGCGAATGACAGGCTAGATGGATGATTCGCGGAAAACGCGGCCGCCCAGTCGGAAAGACCCTGAAAAAAAAGGAACAGGCAAGCTTATGATGTTTGAGATCTTAGCGGAAGGGTTTGTATCTGAACGACAAGCCAATACCCCTACTGCAGTGGCCGCGATGCCGCGATGTGTACCCGGGGCGGATGGAGATTTAATCTGCACCTACGTGGTGCAATCGGCGTTAACGGTGAATGATTTTGTGCCCATGGTATCGAGATCGAAAGATTTGGGGAGAACCTGGGAAGAACGGGGCCCGATTTGGCCTCAATTGAAAAACAGTTACTCTATTGTTTGCTCAGTGAGTCGTGCCCCATCGGGCGAGCTAATTCTTTTTGGATCACAGTCGCCCATTGATCATCCGGGAGAAACGTGTTGGTCCGATGCGACCCAAGGGATAAAGCAGAATGAGCTCATATGGTCAAAGTCGATTGATGGAGGCAGAAGCTGGCTGGACCCAAGGGTAATCTCCATGCCAACCGTGGGCTCGGCGGAAGTTCCCGGTCCAATGTGCGTCACGCGGGGCGGCCGTTGGCTCGGGCCTTATGCCCCGTATCACACGTTCGATTCCCATCTAGTCGTTGACCGTAACCAGGTTGTGGTCGTTATTAGCTCCGATCAAGGTAAGACTTGG
This sequence comes from Terriglobia bacterium, assembly GCA_041478005.1. Classification (GTDB taxonomy): domain Bacteria; phylum Acidobacteriota; class Terriglobia; order Versatilivoradales; family Versatilivoraceae; genus JBGOVH01. Next base: position 3,033 of record JBGOVH010000315.1, read on the forward strand.
GCTCATACTTCAATGCTCCGTTTCGACGATGCTCAGTCCGGGGGAGCTGAGGCCTGGGTCATTGAACTTGCCGATGGCCGATTATTAGGAGCCAGCTGGCACCTCAACCATCAGGATGGAAGTGACTACCCGAACGCTTATGGAATCTCGTTGGATGGCGGCATGACCTGGCAGCCCACCCGATCGACGGGGATACTGGGCCAGTCCACTGCCCTGACGGCGCTACCCGATGGTCGTGCCCTATTCGTTTATAACCAACGCAAGCATGGTGATATCGGAGTATGGTTGGCGTTAGTTAACCCCACCGAATCCGATTTTGGAATCGAAGCGAACGAGATCCTATGGCGGGCCGAGACTGCCACTCAGGAAGGCTCGTCTGCCGACCATTTTAGTTGGAAAGACTTTGCCTTTGGTGAGCCGTCAGTTGCTCTTTTGCCAGATGGGACTCTGTTGATGGTGTTTTGGAGTATTCAACCCTCTGGTCGTGGCATACGCTACATAAGGTTCAACGTGAGGGGAATGTCACTTTAAGTTAGCGTGTCTTGTGGGAGAAAGAAGACACTCTCGGGTTACTCCCTCAAGGACTCTGTGCCCGCCAAGGGAGACGGTCTGGCCACGGAGCTGAAATGGAAGACCCAGTCGAATCTGTCTGCACTAGCCGGTAAATCCGTGCGGCTCCGGTTTGCGCTGTGTAAGGTCAGCTTGTACCCATTCTGGGTGAACTAAGAGCGGAAGTTTGCTTACCCTGAATTCCATGATGGTCTTGAGCAATAGTCACACGATCCCTCTTTCCGGCAGAGTTTTGTTCTGAGTGCCTGTTCAAGCTTGTTTCGTCGATTGCTGCCAGCGCATAGCATTCAGAGATAATTTGCCAGGCTCAATTTGTACACTTAACTTGAGGTTGATTGTGAAAAGGTCTCCAACAATTCTGCCATTTTTGATCGTGCTGCTGTTCTTCAATGTGAGCCGTGCCCTTTCCCGGGCGGAAGGGCCAAGCTTGCCGTCAAGCAAGCCCGAACTTCCCAACGACCCGGTTTGTTGCAATGAGGTGAAGGCCCTTCTGGCGACGCTTCCAGACTTCAATGCAGCCTCTGTCAGCCCAGTGAGATTGCGAATGGGGCAGAAACAACTATTCTTGGACAACTATGTGTTAGCCCGCCTGGAGAACGTGAACCGCAAACTGCACCAACCGCAGAAGTACGGACCGGTGATCCGGCCGGACCAGCCTTGGGAAGAGGGTGCCATTGAAGTTCGAATGGGACCCTCTTGGAATCCTCAAGAAAGACTGTGGATGCTTTTCTATTGTTGCGGCGGGGGCTATGCCACTTCGCGGGACGGCATTCACTGGGAGAAGCCGGTGCTGGGATTGCAAAGTTATAAGGGATCCAAAGA
>JBGOVH010000561.1:0-2809 GCA_041478005.1 Terriglobia bacterium
GAACGATTATCTCTAGTGTTCTGGTGGTGGGCGGGTGGTCTTACTTCATTTTTACGGGGAGCATCAGCACAATTTGGCCCATGTTCGGCATTTCCAATCAACTTCTGGCTTCAATTGCATTGTGCGTCGGGACATCGCTGCTGATTAATATGGGACGGGCCCGCTACGCCTGGGTGACGCTCGCTCCTTTGTGCTTTGTAGCCAGCACTACTCTGACGGCTGGTTATCGAAGCGTGATGGACAACTTCCTGCCTTTGGCTTACAGTCCAAATCCCGCGATCAGTTTCCAGGGGGGGCTCAATGTGGCCCTGACTCTGATCATGATGAGCTGTGTGGTGATTGTTTTGATCGATTCAATTTACAAATGGCGACGAGTTCTGGCTCAGTCCCCTGCGGGAAAAGTAACCGTGACCACTTAGGAACAGCTTTCGAGTATTTCGTCTTCGTCCTCGGTTCTTAGAACCGATTACGAGGACGAGAGCGACGACGAGGACGATTTTTACAGGAGCCTCCATGCCATACTGCGGCGGCAGCACGACGGACGAAAATGACAGTGTGCAGCCCCTGCTCCTCATCCCCACTGGGGCGAAGCGAGAGTAATCCTGTTTGTGTTCCGCCCTCTCCTATGGGGAGAGGGTGCCTGAAGGGCGGGTGAGGGGGGCAGTTCCCAACGGAGCGTCTATTTTCACCATGTCAGATAACATATTCATCTCTCCGTTGACCCGGCTCGCAGAAGAGGAGCAGATGTTTCGCGATTCGGTTCGTGAATTTGCTCAGGATCAGATTCGGCCTCGCGTGCACGAGATGGATGCGGAAGGGAAATTCGATCGTGAACTTCTCAAGAAGTTCTTTGAGTTTCACATCATGGGCATTGAGATTCCGGAGCAGTTTGGAGGCGCCGGATGCAGCTTCTTTATGTCGATCCTCGCAGTGGAAGAGCTCTCCAGGGTGGATGCTTCGGCGGGCGTAGTGGTGGATGTACAAAATACCCTGGTCAATAACGCCATCATGCGCTGGGGCAATGACCAACAGAGGGCACGCTACCTTCCGCTTCTAGCGCGAGAAAAATTGGGGGCTTATGCCCTCTCCGAAGCAGGATCTGGAAGTGATGCTTTCGCATTGAGGACGAGGGCCGAGCTTAAAGGCGACCGATATATTCTCAATGGCCAGAAATTGTGGATTACCAATGCGGTTGAAGCCGATGTGTTTATCCTCTTTGCCACAGTAGACCCCAGCCAAGGTTATAAGGGAATTACCGCTTTTATACTGGAGAGAGACTTTGCAGGTTTTAAGGTCGGCAAGAAGGAAGACAAGCTTGGGATCAGGGCCAGCAGCACCTGCGAGCTTATCTTGGAGAACTGTGAGGTTCCACGCGAAAATGTGCTTGGTGAAGTTGGAAAGGGATACAAAGTATCGATCGAAACTCTTAACGAGGGGCGCATCGGAATTGGAGCTCAGATGGTTGGTTTAGCCAGTGGAGCTCTTAATTACGGGATTCAATACGTCCAGCAGCGGGAGCAATTCGGACAATCCATCGCCAAGTTTCAAGCTGTCCAGTTCCAGATTGCCGAACTATCGACGCAATTGGAGGCAGCCAGGCTCTTGACCTATAACGCCGCAAGAATGAAGGATGCCAGGCTCCCGTTTGTTAAGGAGGCGGCCATGGCCAAATTCTTTGCCTCGCAGATGGCTGAGAATGTGACTTCCCAGGTGGTAGAGCTTTTTGGGGGCTACGGATATACCAAGGATTATCCGGCGGAAAAGTATTTCCGTGACTCAAAGATCGGCAAGATTTACGAAGGCACGTCCTTCATGCAACTGCAGACGATTGCCAAGCTGGTGTTGGGGGGAAAATAGATCTGACCGCAAAAATTCATCAATGCAAAGATAGCGAGTTTTGGGTGATTTTGGGACGAAAAGCTGCAGACCCAAAGCCCGATGCGCTAGATTGGGTTGAAATCTTATGAACAAGAAGCAGGCCTTGCTCATTGTTGACCATGGGAGTCGGAAGAGCGAGGCCAACGACACGCTTCCAGAAGTTGCGCGGATGGTTCGTCAGATGTCTGAATTTGAGATTGTCTGCTACGCGCACATGGAACTGGCGGAACCCAGCATTCAGCAAGGTTTTGATGCATGCATCGCGGAAGGAGCTGAAGAGGTGATTGTCCACCCGTATTTTCTGAGCCCGGGGAGACATTCAACCCTTGATATCCCCAGGATGGTCGCCGATGCCGCCGCCAAACACCCAAACATTGTCTATGGTGTCACCGAACCTCTTGGATTACATTCGAAGATTGGCGAAATCATTCTCGAGAGAGCTCGGGAAGTCAATAAGGAGAACCTCAGGTAATGAGGTGAATTCTCACATCCAAACACTGTTGGCTACTTTTCCACAACGATAAATCTATGAGTCTCGAGGACATTTTTCATTCTCCGAAGGGGATATATTTATCAGCCCAGGGTTGTGCTGCAACGCACTACCCTGGGAACAGAGTGGTTCCCTTCGGCCCATCCCCGGAGGGGATGAATACATCCAACCGCCTATTATTTATCCCCTTCAGGGAACGAGAAGGTTGTTCATTGCTGTCCCAGGGTAGCGGCTTTGCCGCAACCCTGGGCTGATTTATGAATCCCGTTCGGGGAATGAGAACCTTCGTTGCAGCCCGAAGATATTCAGAAATGCTCAGTGTTGCGTTCAACGAAACGTTCAAACTCAAGAGTTGGCCGTAATCGCTGACTGCCCCGCTGCCGCCGGTGGTGCGCCCGAAACATCCTCTTTCACCTGCCCCATTATTTTTTCACGTCCCAC
>JBGOVH010000447.1:0-3490 GCA_041478005.1 Terriglobia bacterium
CATTAGCTTGGGGTTGAGCGAAGCGCGCTTCGCGTCAACCCTGGGCTGATTTATTTATCCCCTTCGGGGAAAATCTCCAAACTTGAGCCCACGGGCTCGCGCCAGTGGGTGGACTCTTTCCGTTCCCTTGCGTATGACGCTCGACTGACATGCTCATCGAAAATCGGAATCGCCCGGCAATCCCAGCTCCCCTTCGGGAGTCTCTACCGCACAACGCCTTCCAGTGGGCTGCTGGCAGTAGCATAGAGTTTCTTGGGAATCCGCCCAGCCAGATAAGCCAACCGTCCGGCTCGTGTTGCATAATTCATGGCTTCAGCCATGGCCACTGGGTCTTTAGCCAAAGCAATGCCGGTATTCATCAGGATTCCGTCGGCGCCTAGTTCCATGGCAATGGCAGCATCTGAGGCTGTGCCCACTCCAGCATCCACAATCAACGGAACTTCAGAGATCATTTCCCGTAAGATTCGAATGTTTGCCACGTTTTGAATCCCCATGCCCGACCCGATTGGCGCCCCCAGGGGCATAACAGCAGCCGCGCCAGCATCAATCAGTCGACGAGCCGAGACCAGGTCATCGTTGGTGTAGGGCAAGACAACAAATCCATCTTTGACTAAGACCTCGGTGGCTTTTAACAAACCTATGTTATCAGGAAAGAGTGTTTTCTCATCGCCGATCACCTCGAGTTTTACCCAGTTGGATAATCCGGCCTCGCGTCCCAACTGAGCCGCACGGATGGCTTCTTCCGCTGTGTAGCAGCCTGCTGTGTTGGGGAGAATAAAATATTTCTTCGTGTCGATCCAGTCGAGCAACGATTCTCGATTTCGATCTGAAAGATTCACGCGCCGCACCGCAACCGTGACAATAGCAGCGCCTGACTTCTCCCAGGCCTCAACCATTTGTGCGTAAGAGGCATATTTGCCAGATCCCACGATTAATCGCGAAGAAAATCCTCGATCCGCAATCCTTAATTTGTCATCATTCATTTTGGCCTCTGTCTAAAGGAAAAATCGGGTCCTTCATCAAAGTTGCAGCGCCATTCTAATACGCTACAGGAAACAAATGAAAGGCCGAATAGCAAAACTTGCTCTGGTCGCCGCGCGGAACGCGCCCTCCACATTCTTGACCTAACGCCTATCGCCATTCGCACTTCGTCATAAGCAGCTCGTTGTTTGACGGCAAAGCTTTCCCAAGTTAATGTGCATGAGACACTCAATGCGGTTGCACTAACATCTCATACTACCCCAAAGGAAAAAGGAATGAAGCACTCTGCAGAATCTGCAACCAAACCACAATTTACCAACCGGCTGATACACGAGACTAGTCCTTATCTCAGACAACACGCTCATAACCCCGTCGATTGGCACGCCTGGGGACCCGAGGCCTTGGAAATGGCGCAAGAAGCGGACAAACCGATTCTTTTGAGCATCGGATATTCGGCCTGCCACTGGTGTCACGTCATGGAGCGGGAGTCGTTTGAGAACGAAGAGATCGCCCGAATCATGAACGACCATTTCATCAACGTTAAAGTGGATCGCGAGGAACGGCCTGACCTGGATACGATTTACATGAACTATGTGCAAATGAGCACTGGCAGTGGGGGTTGGCCCATGACGGTGTTTTTGACTCCCCATCAGATTCCTTTTTTTGGCGGAACTTACTTTCCTCCTGATGATCGCTATGGAAGGCCCGGCTTCCCGAGACTTTGTATGGCTGTTGCCGAAGCTTATCAAACCCGGCGCAAGGAAATTGAAGATTCGGGACCTGGACTTATCAAAACTCTTCAGGAAATGAACCGGATTCCGGTTCCCAGTGCTGCGCCCGAGGCAGGATTACTGGCCGAAGCCTACAGCAACCTGGCCCAGCGATTTGATTTAATTCATGGCGGGTTCGCAGGAGCGCCCAAGTTTCCCGGGTCAATGAGCCTTTCCTTCTGCCTAAGGCATTACTTGCGATCCGGTCAAAAATCAGCCTTGGATTTTGTGGAGCTCAGTCTTGAAAAGATGGCCAACGGAGGCATGTACGATCAACTTGGCGGTGGCTTCCATCGATATTCTGTCGACGATCATTGGTTAGTTCCCCACTTTGAAAAAATGCTGTATGACAATGCTCTGCTAAGCCGCTTATACCTGGAAGCCTGCCAGCTCACCGGAAAACCTTTCTACAAACGGGTTGTGGAAGAAATTCTAGACTATGTCCTCCGTGAAATGACTCATCCCGAGGGTGGCTTCTATTCAACCCAGGATGCAGACAGCGAAGGGGAAGAGGGTAAGTTTTTTGTCTGGACGCCCGAAGAGATCCAAACGATCCTAGAAACAAAAGACGCCGAACTCTTTTGCCATTACTACGACGTTACGCGAGCAGGAAATTTTGAGAGAAGCAATATTCTGAATGTGCCACGATCCCTGCAAGCCGTGGCCAACGAGGCTGGAATCGACCCTAACGAACTGTCTTCGATCCTGGAAAAAGGTCGACACCGGCTCTTTGAACAACGTGAAAAACGCATAAAACCCCATCGCGACGAGAAAATTCTGACGAGCTGGAACGGGCTAATGCTCGTGAGCTTTGCCAATGCCTCACGTGTTTGCAAACGCGACGATTATCTGCGCGCAGCCAAAAGGAATGCGCAATTTGTGTTGCGCCATTTGAGTCGGGAAGGGAAACTCTTACGCACTTGCAAAGATGGACAGTCAAAATTCAATGCTTATCTGGAGGATTATGCGAATTTTGTGGAAGGGCTCCTCGCCCTCTATGAAGCCTCGGGCGAAATCTGCTGGTTGCAACATGCGGTGACCTTCAATGAGGTCTTGCTGAACCAGTTTTGGGACGAAGAAAGTTCGAGCTTCTATCTGACCGGGCGCGATCACGAAAATTTAATCACCCGCGTGAAAGATTTTAGTGACAACGCGACTCCGGCTGGAAGCTCCGTCGCTGTTTTCAATCTGCTCAAACTAGCGATCCATACAGGAAGAACGGATTATCGCCAGAAAGCCGAAGCCAATTTGAAATGCATGCATTCGATGCTGGAACGCTATCCCGGAGGTTTCGGTTATCTGATAGAGGCAGCTGACTTCTTCATCGGCCCAGTCAGAGAAATAGTCATCATGGGACAAAAGGATGATCCATCCGCTCAATCCATGCTGGAGACAGTTTACCAACAGTATCTACCCAATAAGGTTGTAGCTTTTTCTGATCCAGCTGAGTCTAAAAAAGAAATGAAATTGCCGTTGCTCGAAGGTAAGGGCTTAGTGAATGGCAAGGCGACAGCTTATGTTTGTCAGAGTTACGTCTGTATGGCGCCAGTAATAAGCCCTATGGAGCTGGAGAAAGTGCTGAAAGGCGAATGAGGAAGTGCTAGGGAGAAGGTGTGAAAAAATTGAGCAGCGCCTGGAACGAGTCCCCCCTTTTCCAAGGGGGGACGAGCTTAGACGGACGGCCTTCACCACTGACCCAGGAATTTTTCACACCTTGTCAGTAACGGGTGGATTCGGGG
>JBGOVH010000267.1:0-4780 GCA_041478005.1 Terriglobia bacterium
CATCTCTGCCAGAGACGACACAAGTGCCACTCCGGCATTGATGATCACAAGATCCAGACCACCCCAGGTTCGAATGATTTGATCAAATCCCTGAGTCACTTTGTGCGGATCCGTCACGTCCATGGATAGTCCCAGAGCGCGATCCCCGTAGCTTGATCTTAATTCACTCACCAGGCTTTCGAGAGGAACTCCGGGCAAATCGGCGAGTGCCACGGCAGCCCCTTGTTCCAGAAGGCCGCGACAGATCCCAGAGCCAATCGCCCCAGCCGCACCCGTAACTATCGCTACTTGCCCTCCAAGAGGGGATTCCGCTGCCCTGGCGAGCTTGGAGTGCTGAAAGAGGTCGTACTCCATTTCGAAGAGATGATCTTCAGAGAGTCCGCAATATGTCCCCATAGCCGCCACCCGTGTCTTGGTCTCGATTGTTTGGGCCGTAATGTCACGAACGATGTTAGACGCCGCTAGGTCTTTCCCGGCACACAAAGCCCCCAATCCTGGCATGAGAACAACTCGGGGAAGAGGATCAAGTGGGGCAACGCCTGGTTCCATTCGAGCTGCATAGCGTTCCAGGTAGGCCTTGTAGTTCTTGGAATAATCTCCAATAGCGTTCGACAATTGCCCTCGGAGAGCCTCAAGATCGTCATATCGGGGAGAGTCGATCCACAAAGGGAGAGCCTTCGTTCGAATCAGATGATCTGAGGTCAGCGTCGGAGACAGAGCCAGCCCTTTGGCGCCTTCTGAGTTCAAAAAGTCAAGGACCTGGCGGTTAACCAGGCTCTGAAGAATGACACGGTGACTGTGAGAATCGGGGGCGGGATTAGGCAAGGAGAGCAAGCCGCGCAGAATAGGAGCGACTTGAATCGCTCTTTGCTCCGCTTGTGGAAGCGGTGTCGAACAGAGGACTTTGGGTGGATGGGTTGCGTGCAAATCCAGATATTGCTCTGCCCGGCTGACCAGCTCGAGCATTCTCGAATAAGACTCGTGGGCTGCATCCCCCCAAGTGACAAGTCCGTGATGCATCCAGACCATGCCAATAGCAGCTGGATGCGCTTCATAGGCTTCAACTGCGGCTTTTGCCAGCTTAAATCCGGGCTTGACGTATTTCAAAATGATGACGTCATCACCTAGAGCCTCCCGCACTTTTCCCCCCCCGTCGAGTTGATTGGTCAAGGCCAAAACAGCATCGGCATGGGTGTGATCAATAAATTTTCTAGGAAGGAAGGCATGGACCAATGTTTCGATAGACGGGGTGGCTGAATTGCAATCGAAAAGATGAGTACGAAACTCATTCGTCATCTGCCGATTCGAAAGTTCCGGCAATCTTCGCAGCTTCACGAGGTACTCAAGGTCTAGACCGGAATGTTCCTCCGGTTCGATCGTCGCCATGTCGAAGCCGGAAGCCTTCACAAAAATCGCAGGGACTGGCTCACCAAACAAATTCTTGTGAGTTGCTTTAACAGAAGTATTTCCACCTCCATGCAACACTAAGCTTTTTTCAGCACCTAGCAGTCGAGTGGAATAAGCCCGAAGGGCCAGATCCTCGCCCCACTTGGAGCTATAGCGCGCCTTAAATTCATTGGCCTTCTCTTCCGACCAGCGACTTTCCATAGATCTAATTTGGAAGAACGTGAAACGTGATGCGTGAAACGTGAGCGTCACGCTTTGGGCCTTCAGGTTACGTTTCACGCATCACGTTTCACTTATCACGTGTACCTAAACCGCCACTCCCTTGGCTTCTTCTTTTAGTGTTAGATAGAAGTCATAGGCATGCTCGGGTTTCTCCCCCTCGTGCACAACCTTTCGTACCGCCTGGATCATGGCGACTGGAGATTCTGCTTGGAAAATATTCCGTCCCATGTCGACTCCTGCGGCGCCCTGATCAACCGAGTCATAAGCCATCCTTAAGGCATCTAGTTCCGGCAATTTCTTGCCACCGGCAACCACAACTGGGACGGGGCAGGAGGCGGTTACGGTTTCAAATCCTTCAGACACAAAGTAAGTCTTAACGTAGGTGGCGCCTAACTCAGCACACATCCGGCACGCCAGACGCATGTACCTGGCATCCCGCACCAGTTGCTTGCCCACTGCCGTTACTGCCAGCGTGGCAATGCCATACCGGTTCCCAATATCGACTAATCGCGTCATGTTATGGATGGATTGGGTTTCGAATTCACCGCCGATGAAAACCTGCACCGCCATGGCGGAGGCGTTTAGCCGGATCACGTCCTCGATATCTACGGCAATTTGCTCGTTGGAGAGTTCCTTTAAAATGCTAGGGCCGCCGCTGCTTCGCAGCACGATCCCCTTGTTATAGGTTGGCGGAATGGTGGTGCGAAGTATGCCGCGGGTCAGCATCAATGTGTCAGAGAAGGGAAGCAGCGGGAGGATATTGAGGTCAACCCGCTCCAATCCTGTAGTAGGCCCCTGGAAATAGCCATGATCGATGGCCAGCATGACAGTTTTCCCGGAACCAGAATCAAATATCCTGGAAAGCCGGTTCTTCATGCCCCAATCCAGTGAGTTGGATCCCCTCAGGAAAAACACTTCACTTTTCATCGGGACGTCCGGGAAAAAGTTTTTTCCTTCATTCACATTGTCAACGTCAGCCATAATGTTATCTCTCCTCTGAAAACACGTTTTAGGTGCTAGGCATTAGGGGCCAGGTGGTCCCCCTCCTTGCACAAGGAGGGAAGGTGTGAAAAAATTGTAGTAACGACTTCAGTCGTTCCAGACTCGGGCTGAAAAGAAACGACTAAAGTCGTCACTACAAGCTTTCTGTACGCCCACTCATTAATTTTTTCACACCTTCAGGGGGCAGGGAGAGGTTTGCAAACTTCCAAGCACCACCCCCCTGAAGTCCCCCCTTGTCTAAGGGGGGACGATTATTTTCATCCGTTGTGGCGTCGCACAGCGGCATGAGAGGAGCGTGCATGTGAAACTCAGTCGTGATCAATTTGTGCCCTTTGAAGTTTCCCGCTGTAGTCTACGTAAATCGCTTTCCATTCGGAAAAGATGTCCAGCGCCTGAATGCCGGCTTCACGATGACCATTGCCGGTTTGCTTTGTCCCGCCAAACGGAAGGTGGACCTCGGCGCCAATAGTGGACGCATTCACGTAAAATATTCCCGTGTACATATCTCGCATGGCGACAAAAGCCTTGTTCACATCCTGAGTGTAAATGGCTGCAGAAAGTCCATAAGGCACGTCGTTTGCAATTTCGATAGCTTGTTCCAAATTGTCCGCCGGTATGACGGAAACCACGGGGCCAAAGATCTCCTCTTGAGCAATTCTCATCTTCGGAGAAACATCCGCGAAGAGAGTAGGCTCATGGAAAAATCCTTGAGCATAATCTCCTTTCTCCAGACGGTGACCACCTGCCAAGAGTCTCGCTCCTTCTTTTTTTCCTATCTCCACATATCTACCGACAGTTTGCAATTGACTTTCATTGACAACGGGTCCCATCTCTGCGTGAGGGTCAAGCCCATTGCCGACTCTGAGGGCTTGGGTTCGTGATGCAAACTGGTCACAGAATTTTTTGTACACCTTCTTATGAACCACGACGCGGCTGGCCGCAGTGCAGCGCTGACCTGATGTCCCAAAGCCTCCCCAGACGGAGCCCTCCACGGCCAGTTCTAGATTCGCATCGTCCATGACCATGATCACATTCTTTCCACCCATCTCTAGATTGCAGGGTTTGAAATGAGGAGCGCAAGCATTGGAAACGGTTCTTCCGGTCTCCGTTGACCCCGTAAATGAAACCATTCTTACGTCGGGGTGGGTCATCAAAGGCGTGCCCAATTCACCACCGGAACCGGTGACGAAGTTCACGACACCTTTGGGAATGCCGGCTTCTTCGCAAGCTCTGACCAGGTTATAGGTAGATTGGGGTGTGTCGGAAGCCGGCTTTATAACAACCGTATTACCGCACACCAGCGCTGGAATGAGCTTCCAGGAGGGGATGGCCATTGGGAAATTCCAGGGCGTAATGAGACAACACACTCCGAGCGGCATGCGAACGCTCATGGCAAACTTATTGGGCAATTCTGCTGGGGTCGTGTGTCCATAAAGGCGCCTGCCTTCTCCGGCAGTGAAATAGCACATATCAATGGCTTCCTGCACATCTCCTCGGGTTTCGGTCAAGACTTTCCCCATCTCACGGGTCATTTGCTGCGCGAATTCTTCTTTTCGGCTGATCAGGATTTCGCCAACCCTGAACAAGATTTCAGCTCTTCGGGGAGCCGGCATTGATCGCCAGCTTTTATAAGCTTCGTGAGCTGCATGGATGGCTTCTTCCACGTCTTTGGCCGTTGACTTTTGGAAGATTCCCAGGACTTCATTGCGATTTGCGGGATTTCGGTTCTCAAGGCTCGAGCCAGATGAAGAGCGAACCCACTCGCCTGCAATAAAATTCTTGAGTTCCGGGATTTGACTCATGTTCTCTCCTAATACGACGCTATAAAGCCATCCTATTGCATTCTACATTGAATCGCATTGATTTCAACGGCCTAGCAGGGGAGAGGATCGTTCGGCGTACAAGATTTCGTGCCGATTACGACAACGACGATTTTCAGGGGCGAGTCAGAGACCTAATTTCTTTAGGGACAAGGCATCAGGTTTGCCTGTTACCTTAAAGCCATTATGTTGCTGAAAAGCGCTCATGGCCTTGCTTGTTGAGTCACCCCATTGCCCATTGGGGCTTTCTCTATAGAATCCCGCGTTAGCCAAGGCGTTTTGAATCTCTTTGACTCGCGAGGGCTCGATGGCCCGTTGTCCTCGAATCA
>JBGOVH010000026.1:0-11964 GCA_041478005.1 Terriglobia bacterium
CCTTGCGAGCGTGGGACAAAAGATTTGCGCTTCGGGAATTCCGGCTTGTGGGGAGAACAAATTACCCTCTTACAATTAGTGCATATTTGGACCATGAGCTTTTGTTGCAGGCTGACTATGATCGCCACCGCTTCAACGATGTGACGATCGCTCGCATGCTGGGGCACTTCCAAACACTGCTGGAGGCGATGCTGTCAAATCCTGTGCAGCGACTTTCTGAATTGCCTGTATTGGGTGAAAAAGAACGGCAGCAAATATTGATCGAATGGAATAACACTTCTACTAAATATCCTACCGATCAGTGCATCCACGAGTTGTTCGAAGCCCAGGCGAAGCGGACGCCAGACGCTGTAGCGGTGGTCTTTGAAGCCAAGCAAACGACCTATCAAGAGTTGAATTCACGTGCCAACCAGTTGGCACACCATCTGAAAAAGCGCGGCATTGGCCCCGAGTCTTTGGTGGCCATCTGCATGGAACGCTCAACAGATATGATCGTAGCGATGCTTGGCATCCTCAAGGCTGGTGGAGCCTATGTGCCGCTCGATCCGGAATGCCCAAAGGAACGCCAGACTCTCATGTTAGAGGATATCCGAGCACGAGTATTATTGACCGAAGGACATCAGCTCGAACGGCTTCCAAAGCATATAGCAGAGATCATCCGTCTTGACAGGGACTGGAATATCATTGCGCGCGAGCACGACTATGATTGTGTCAGTAGTATCAATGCTGACAGCTTGGCATATGTGATCTACACATCCGGTTCAACTGGAATCCCAAAAGGTGTTGCTGTTCCTCATCGAGCTGTTAACCGGCTCGTGCTCAACACAAACTATGTGAAGCTAGGACCGTCTGACTGTGTTGCCCAGGTTTCAAACTGTTCTTTTGACGCAGCCACATTCGAGATTTGGGGCGCGTTGCTGCATGGCGCCTGTCTGGTTGGAGTCACTAAGGAAGCCGCTCTATCGCCACGAACATTTGCTGCCCAAATCCTGGAACAGAAGGTCAGCACGATGTTTTTGACAACCGCCTTGTTTAACCAGCTTGCCAGTGAAGCTCCGAGGGCCTTCAAGACCTTGGACAACCTCCTCATTGGTGGCGAGGCGATGGATCCCAAGTGGGCAAGGGAGGTGCTCCGCCACGGAGCACCAAAACGACTGCTGAATGCATATGGCCCAACCGAGAGCACGACGTTTGCTTCCTGCTATTTGGTTCAGGAGATCGCGGACGGGATTGTGAACATTCCCATTGGTCGTCCAATTTCGAATACTCAGATCTACCTGCTGGACTCCCGGCTCCGACCCGTACCGGTCGGTGTGACAGGTGAACTCTACATTGGAGGCGATGGTCTAGCTCGGTGTTATCTCAACCGGGCAGACTTGACGGCCGAGAAGTTCATCCCCCACCCTTTTAGCTCAGAGTCGGGCGCCCGATTGTACAAGACCGGGGATTTGGCTTGCTATCAGGCAGACGGCAACATCGAATTCCGTGGGCGGGTGGACAACCAGGTCAAGATTCGTGGATTTCGAGTTGAATTGGGAGAGATGGAAGCAGCGCTGAACCAACATCACTCAGTTCGCCAGTCCATTGTGATTGCCGATGAAGGGCCTGATGGCACGAAGAGCTTGTCAGCTTACATCGTTGCCCGCGAAAGACAGCCTCTCCAAGCCAAAGAACTACGAGATTTCCTAAAGACAAAGCTGCCTGAATACATGATCCCGACAAAGTTCTCGTTTTTGGAGTCATTCCCCTTAACAAAAAACGGGAAGGTAGATCGGAAACGTCTACCCATTCTTGGACTTGTAAGACATGAAGAGACCAAGGTGTCGGATGAATCAAGGACTCCGATTGAGCAAGCCTTAGTTGGCATCTGGCGCCAGGTTCTCGGTAAGGAGAAGATTGGGATTCATGATAATTTTTTTGAACTAGGTGGGTATTCACTGCTTGCCACGCGCGTGGTTTCCCTTGTCCAGAGGTTACTGGAAATGGATATCTCGGTTCGACAGCTTTTTGACGCACCGACCGTCGCGTCTCTTGCAGCGAGCATTGGCCACGAGGACTCGAAAAGCAGGCAGCGACAGAGAGGCCCTATAAGAGCGATGCCACGCACTCAAGACATTCCCCTCTCCCCACGACAGGAGTATTGTGTCAACCGCAAAAGTATCTTTATGGACAAAGCGACGTTGAACATCTGCAGGATCTTGAGGCTTCGGGGTGTCCTGCAGATAAGTGCCTTGCAGAGTGCCTTTAATGACCTGTTAGCACGCCACGAATCTTTGCGCACAACATTCTCTGTCTCCCCAGCAGGTGTCCCGGTCCAAGTGATACACCCCGAGCAGGAGGTTACGATACCGTTGGTGGATATTTCCGATTTAGCGCCGCTGGATCAGGAGAAAGAAGCCCGCCGCTTAGCCGATGAGGAAGGGATGGTTCTCCTTCGGTTAGAGGAATCTCCTCTCCGATTGAAGCTGATCCGCTGCCAACAGAAAGAGCACTGGCTGCTTATCGTCATTTCTCATCTTTTTGCCGACGGGTGGTCCGTGAAAGTGCTCTTTCGGGAATTGGGAAGGTTCTACACGGCACACTGCAAAGGCGAGAAGCCTGATCTTCCTGCACTTTCGATCCAATTTGCAGATTTTGTTCTTTGGCAGAAGCGGTACCTGCAGAGTGAAAGAGAAAAGCTGGCCGCCTACTGGAAGCAGCGTCTTGGCGGATGCCTGGGCCTGAGATTGCCATTCGACCGCCCACGAGTCGAGACACCAACGCTTCGAGCAGGACGGGAAACTGTATTTCTTCCTGCAGGGTTGCAGAATTCACTTTCCAAGTTGGGACAACAGCAGCAAGCCACCGAGTTTATGGTACTTTTAGCTGCTTTCAATGCGCTCCTTTATCTCTATACCGGCCAAGTGGATATAGTGGTCGGCTCATCAGAGGCCAACCGAGGCCATGCTGAGACAGCAGATGTGATTGGTTGGTTCTCTAACATTATTCTATTCAGAAGTGACCTTTCAGGTGATCCAACTTTTCGCCAGTTACTGAATCGAATCAGGAATGTTGTCTTGGAGAGCCACCAACATCAAGGGCTCTCCCTGGAATTGCTTGAGCTAGAATGCAAAGCGGACGATTCAAAGGGGAATCCCCAATACCAATGCCGCTTCGTCGAGGCCCCCGATTCCGAACTCGACCTGCAAATGGGAGACCTTGAAGTTGAGTTGGTCCCGCGTGAACACTCCTCGATGAGGCATGATCTAAGAGTTTTTATGGGTCGCACTGAACAAGGTATTGAAATGAGGTGGGACTACAGTTCAGACCTTTTTGATATTGGAACAATCCAACTCATGCAGCATCGGTATCTGAGACTGTTAGAGGAGGTCGTGCTTGATCCGAGCAAGCTTCTTTCTGATTTCTCACTAAAGTACTTGGATAAGAGGCAAGAAAACTTATGCAGCACCGCGGAGATTCAAGCGCTCGGCAGCGTCAAGCTAGGCTCTACCGAGTCTTCTCCGGCACCGACATCTGGGCATGAGAAGAGACGACCTCTCTCTTTCGCGCAACAGAGACTATGGTTTCTTGACCAACTAGAACCTGGCAGCTCGGCATACAATATTAACCAGATCTTTCGGTTGGTCGGTCCGTTAGAGCTGGATGCCCTCCAGACAGCTTTGAATGCCATCGTTGCTCGACACGAGGCATTGCGCACTACCTTCATCTCCAGGGACGGCGATCCGGTTCAAGTTATCGCCCAGGTGGCCAACGTGACGATTCCCGTCGTTAACGTTCAAGGCTTTTCTTGGAACGAGCGATATGAGGAGGCAGAGCGGAGGGCAACGGCGGAGGGAGAGCGGCCGTTTGAGCTCAGCCGAGGCCCACTGTTCCGAGCCATACTTTTCCGATTAGCTGAGAGCGACCACCTCTTATTGTTGAGCATGCACCATATCGTCTCTGATGGCTGGTCTCTGGGAGTCCTCCAGCAGGAACTCTCAGCTCTCTACAGCGCCTATAGCAAAGGAGAGCCCGCAGGACTCCCAGAACTGCCCATACAGTATTCCGACTACGCAGTCTGGCAACGCCAGGGGGCGCAATTGAAGAACCTGGATTTGCAGCTTGCCTATTGGAAGCGACAATTGAGCGGGTGTGTCTCCATGCTGAGACTTCCCACAGACTGGCCCAGACCTGAAACGCAAACCTACCAAGGCGCGCGCCAAACGTTTGCTTTGACAAAGGCTTTTGTCAACTCGCTCGAGTCAGTGAGCCGACAGGAAGGATGCACTCTTTTCATGATGCTGCTGGCAGCATTCAATGTTCTGCTGCATCGCGTCACTTTGCAAGATGACATTATTGTGGGAGTGCCAACGGCTGGACGTGGACAGCCGGAAACTGAAGGGTTAATCGGTTTTTTTGTCAATACGCTTGCCCTGCGCACAAATGTGTCAGGCAATCCTACCTTCCTTGAGTTGTTGCGTCGCGTCCGCGATAGTTCGCTGGGGGCCTTTTCTCATCAGGATTACCCATTTGAGAAACTGGTGGAGGAGTTACATCCTGAGCGCAGTTTGCGCCATACCCCGCTATTTCAGGTGATGTTGAATATGTGGAACTCTCCCGGAAATAAGTTCGAACTATCAGGACTACGCGTGGAGACAGTTGACCGCACAGGGGCACAGTCCAAGTTCGATCTGACCCTTTATATTTGGGAACAAGACGAAGCTCTAAGACTGTCCATGGTTTACAACGCAAACCTTTTTGAGCAGACACGAATGAAAGAATTCGTGCAGCAATTCAACTATCTTCTTGAGCAGATCAAAGAAGACATGAATAAGCCAATTCGCTCCTATTCACTTGTGACCCCGCAGTTTCAAACTCTGCTGCCCGATCCTACGGCCCGGCTGTTTGAGCCATCCTACGAATTGGTTACAACCAGTTTTGTTTCCCGGGCCAAAAACTCACCTACGCATCCTGCGGTATGCCAGGGGCAAAGCGCTTGGACTTATGAGGAGTTATCCACCCGTGCTCACGAACTGGCGCAGGCACTGTTGAGAGATGGAATGCAGTGTGGAGAAGTGGTGGCTGTCGCTGGGCCAAAGAGCTTTGGGATCGTCTCCAGCATGATGGGGGTGCTGCTGGGCGGAGGAGTGTTGCTCCCCATCGATCCAAACCTTCCATCGGGCCGCCAGCGTCTGTTCATTCGGGAAGCGCATGCCAAACGAATCTGCTACGTGGGTGACTGGCGCCAGGAAGGGGACTGGATGCATGAGTTTTTCCCGGATAGGAGCCTTTCAGTCGCTCCTAGTGATGGGCGAGTACTGCACACATCGCCGATTTCAAAAAAAGAGCCGAAACCTCTTCCGAAACTCTATCCCGACAGCCCGGCCTACATTTTCTTTACTTCCGGCACTTCTGGTGTCCCCAAAGGAGTGCTGGGTTCTCACAAGGGATTGAGTCACTTCCTGACCTGGCAGAAGGAAACCTTCGAAGTCGGGCCGAACGACCGCTGCGCTCAATTGACGAATCTCTCCTTCGACGTAGTCCTTAGAGACATTTTTCTTCCTTTGGTCAGCGGAGCTACTCTTTGTCTGCCTCAGGAAGCAGACGCAATGGCTTTCGATCGAGTGTTGCTGTGGCTCGCAAATGAGAGGATCACAATTCTTCACGTGGTCCCATCGCTTGCCAAATATTGGCTTGCAAGTGCCCCGGCAAAAATGACACTAGAGACCCTGCGATGGGTTTTCTTTGCCGGAGAAGCGCTCACAGACTCTCTCGTGCAACAATGGCGGGAAGCATTTCCTGATCCCGGCCAGATCGTGAACCTATACGGACCCACGGAAACAACCATGGTGAAGTGCTTCCACGTGGTGCCCCCCAAGATAACTACAGGTGTGCAGCCCGTGGGAAGACCGTTGCCACAGACCCAGGCTTTGGTTCTGACAGAGAACGCACAATTGTGCGGACTAGGTGAACCAGGAGAGATTGTCATCCGCACACCTTTTCGAACTTTGGGCTATATCAATGCGGCTGCAGAACAGCAAGAGCGGTTTGTTCCCAATCCTTTCCGGGACGACCCGAAAGACATCATTTACTTCACCGGAGATCAAGGGCGTTACCTGCCGGACGGTTCATTGGAAATTCTGAGCCGGCTTGATGACCAAGTCAAGATTCGAGGAGTGCGGATAGAGCCTGGAGAAGTCACTGCGATTCTCTGTCAGCATCCACTGGTCAAATCTTGCATCGTGATCGCAAGGAAGAACCCGCAAGAAGAAAACAGCCTAGTGGCATATGTGGTCCCATCAAAGCGTGCACCGGGAACGACTGCCGAGCTGAAATCATATTTGACCGAACACCTTCCTTCAGCGATGGTCCCATCGGCGTTTGTATTCATGGAAAATATTCCTTTGAACTCAAATGGCAAGGTGAACCGAAGCGCACTCCCTCCGCCCGAATCACCGGAATTGGAGTTGGAAAAATCCTTTGTGGCACCCCAAACCCCTCTTGAAGAAACGATGGCAAACATCTGGTGCCAGGTTCTCGGGCTCAACCAAGTGGGCATCCATGATAATTTCTTCGATCTGGGAGGACACTCCTTGCTGGCGATGAAATTGTCGTCGAGGATGTCGGCGGCGACAAAACGAGATATCTCGCTCAAGTCCCTGTTTCTTAACCCCAGTATTGCAGATCTTGTTGATACTTTTGAGAACTTCCTTCCCCTGGAAGAAGGCTCCGGAATCAAGGACGTGCATAGGCAAGCGTTTAGCGAGAACAACTCTTCTGTGTCTGCCGAACCATCAACCCTGCAGCCTTCCTCCCCCTATCTGAAGATTGAACGCCGCCCTTTGTTGTCCCTATTCGCCACAGGAAAGATCGCTCCCGTGGACTCTGCCGCCGTGAGCTGCCTTACAGATTCCCTTCTTACGAACAACAATCTCACACGAGACGAGGTGATTCACGGCTGGTACGATGGCCTGCCGACCTTAACTGCTATCACAGAAACTTCTTTGGGCCGTATTGGCCAGATTACGGTACCTCAGTTTCGATCCGAGCTGTTCAATGATATGGAGTATCTTGTGGATCTCATTGTTGAGGCACTCGAACTCGCCAGACAAATCGGGGCACGCACTGTGTCATTCACCGGCCTGATTCCTTCGGCCACAGAGTACGGCCAGGCAATAGCAAAAGCGATTGCCAAACGACGAGACCTGCCGGAAATCACGACGGGACACGCCACCATTGCGGCCACCGTCGCACTCACGGTCCTGAGAATGTTGGAAGTGAGCGGTCGTGATCTAAAAAGGGAGAGAGTTGGCTTTCTAGGCTTAGGCTCAATCGGGAAAACCGCTCTACGGCTGATATTGAGGTGCCTCCCTCATCCCGCAGAAATTATCCTATGTGACCTTTACAGCAGGTTGGAGTCAACCAGGAACGAACTCGTGGAAGAGTTCGCCTTTAGGGGACCTGTCAGGGTTGTGGAGGCAACCGCAGGAATACCAGAAGAATTCTACGATGCAACTCTGATTGTCGGTGCGACCGACGTGCCGGAGATTCTGGACCTCAAACTCGTGAAGGAAGGGACGCTGATTGTTGATGATCGTCGTCCTCAGTGTTTAAACACAGAGGATGTCGTGCGGCGGTTTCTGGCTCAGGAGGATATCCTGTTTACCGAGGGAGATACCCTCCAGTCACCGACCATTGTAACTCAACTAAGATACCTGCCCCGCCGGGCAGAACAGAAAGCGGCTAAGTTTTATAAGGACGCCTTTGCCCAATTCCACCCCTTTCGAATAAAGGGTTGTGTCGTTTCGAGTCTTCTTTCGTCTCGCTACAAGGAACTCCCACCAACCTTGGGCCTTGTGGATGATTATGCTGCTCTGCAACACTACCAAAAACTTCTCACTATGGGATATCGAGCTTTCGACCTTCATTGCGAAAGTTATGTTTTGTCTGATGCAGGCATCAGAAACTTCCGTCGACGTTTTGGTTGTGCTCGCGATGAGGAGCATGGAGGACCGTATCCATTTGCTTCCATGGTGGTGAATACTTTCAAAAAGGGATAACAGAATGCAACAAAGTCTAGGAGTTTCTTCGACATTGTGTGGTGCTCGAGCAGGCGATCTACCGCTCTCTTTCTCCCAGCAACGACTCTGGTTTCTGGATCAACTGGCGCCGGGGAGTTCCGCCTATAACGTCTCCAGAGTGCTGCGGCTGGGTGGCCGGCTGAATGTGGAGGCCTTGCAGAAGGCATTGGATGCGATTGTGGCCCGCCATGACGTATTGCGAACAGTTTTTGTTTCTGCGGATGGGAACCCGGCGCAGGTAGTCCAAGAGGCAGCCTTTCTAGAACTGCCTGTGGTTGACCTCGGCAGGTATAGCAAAGAGACCCGGGAAGAGGAAGCGATGCGCCTGGTGGGCGCAGAGGCGCAGCGACCGTTTGATCTGTCAAAAGATCTGATGTTGAGAGGTGTGTTGATCCGGCTGGAGGAGGAAGAGCATGTTTTGGTTGTGGTGATGCACCATATCGCCTCGGACGGTTGGTCGATGGCGATCCTCTTCGAAGAGCTGTCAGCGTTCTACGAAGCCTTCTGTACAGGAAAGACTGCTCGACTCTCTCGCCTTCCCATTCAGTATGTAGACTTTGCCATTTGGCAGCGAGAATGGCTGCAGGGAGAGGTGTTGGAGAGTCAGTTGCGTTACTGGAGGAAACAGCTGGAAGGAGCGCCGCGGGTTTTGGAGCTGCCATCAGACCGGCCTCGGCCAGCTGTGCAGACGTTTCGCGGGGCTAGACAGAGTCTGACCCTTTCGCCTGGACTGAGTGAAAAGTTAAAGAGGCTGAGCCGGGCTGAAGGAGTGTCCCTGTTTATGACGTTGCTGGCCGCCTTCCAAGCCCTGTTATCGCGTTACACGGGACAACAGGAGGTGTTGGTGGGCACACCCATCGCTGGTCGGAACCGGGCAGAGACTGAACGGATGATCGGTTTTTTCGTCAACACACTGGTATTGCGCGCGAATCTTTCCGGTGACCCCACCTTTAGGGAGTTTTTGCGCAACGTCCGCTCGACGTGCCTGGATGCATATACACACCAGGACCTTCCTTTTGAGAACCTCGTGAAGGAGTTGCAACTGGAACGGGATATGAGCCACAACCCGCTGTTTCAGGTAATGTTCGTCCTTCAGAATGCGCCCCTACCCAGGCCGGAGCTCCCAGGCCTTAACCTCACATCTTTCGAAGTCGACAGCGGAACTGCCAAGTTCGATCTGACTCTTTCGATGGTCGATAAAGGGGAAACCCTGGTGGGATGGTTGCACTACAACACCGACCTTTTTGACGGAACCACGATCGATCGGTTGTTGGGGCATTATCAGATGTTACTAGAGGGAGTGGTAGCGGAGGGGGATCGCAAGATTTCGGAGTTGCCGCTACTGACGGAGAAGGAACGTCAGCAGATCATAGTGGAGTGGAATGACACTGGGAGGGAATACCCGAAGCACAAATGCATTCACCATCTGTTTGAAGAACAGGCGGCGCGGACACCGGAAGCGTTGGCAGTGGTGTATGGAAAACAGCAGCTGACCTATCAACAGATCAACACCCGGGCTAACCAGTTGGCGCATCATCTGAGGAGCTTGGGCGTAAGGCCAGAGGTGATGGTGGGGATTTGCCTCGAGAGTTCGGTGGAGATGGTTGTGGGGCTGCTGGGTATTTTCAAAGCCGGAGGAACTTACGTGCCCCTCGACCCAAACTATCCAAAGGAGCGACTGGCATACCTGGTTAAGGACTCAAAGGTTTCGGTTCTGCTAACTCGAGAGAAGTGGAGAAGAGAGCTGGCCGATCTGCTCACTCAAGAGGAGAACGAAAGATTCCCGAAGACTTGCAATCGACAATCTGAATTTCCCCATCCGGCGCTCGTCTGCCTGGATAGGGACTGGGAGGTCATTGCCCGAGAGACTGACGAGAATCCGGTCAGCAATGTCAGGGCCGAGAACCTGGCCTATGTCATTTACACCTCCGGCTCGACGGGGCAACCCAAGGGAGTCATGATTGAGCACAAAAGCTTGCTTAACTATCTTTGCTGGGTGAACGAGAGTTTGTTGGGTGAGCTCGTCCACGTCGTTCCAATGGTTAGTAGACTATCTTTTGATGCCTCTCTGAAACAAGTGTTTGCTCCTCTCTTGCGCGGGGACGAAGTGTGGATAATCGAGGGTGACGTAATTGCCAAATCCGATGCACTGCTCCAAACGCTGGGTCAGCGAACCCAGGTGGGGCTTAATTGTGTTCCATCCCTGTGGAAAAGCATACTTGACTCGTCCGAGGTCTGTCGGGCCGTGGTGCCATCCAAGAGCCTCACAAACCTGTTCGTTGGTGGAGAACAGCTCAACAAGGAGCTTGTTGCCAGGTCCCTTGCGGCATTGCCAGATCTCCATATCTGGAATCTCTATGGGCCGACGGAAACAACTGCAAATGCCAGCTCTGCCAGGATAGTTTCTGAAGAACACGTGTCCATCGGTCGTCCACTGGCTAACGTGCAGATTTATTTGCTGGATCAGCATCAGAACCCTGTTCCGATCGGAGTCCCTGGCGAGCTTCACGTTGGAGGCGACGGTTTGGCTCGAGGTTATCTTGACAGGCCGGAGCTGACAGCTCAGAAGTTCATTCCCAATCCCTATAATGAAATCCCAGGAAGCCGTCTTTACAAGACAGGGGATGTAGCCCGCTATCTGCCGGATGGGAACATCGAGTATCTCGGTCGCGTTGACCACCAGGTCAAGCTCTGTGGCTTTCGGATTGAGCCAGGCGAGATTGAAGCCGCTTTGGAGGAGAATCCTGCGGTCATGCAAGCCCTCGTGATGGTTCGAGAGGACGGTTTTAAAAAGAAGCATCTGGTTGCCTACATCGTCCCGAAGCAAGAGCAGAATGGCTTGGTCGGTGAGCTGCGAATTTACTTAAAGCAGAAACTGCCGGACTATATGGTGCCGTCGGTCTTCGTGGCGTTGGACAAACTGCCAATGAGTCCGAATGGAAAGTTGGACCACAGAGCACTACCAGCTCCTGACTGGGAACGGCCGGAATTAGAGTCCTTTTACGTGGCTCCACGTACTTCGGTGGAGGAATTGTTGGCAGTAATCTGGGCAGAAGTTTTAGGGATTGAAAGGGTGGGAATTCACGACAACTTCTTTGATCTAGGAGGGCACTCTCTGCTGGCGATGAAACTGTCATCGAGAATGTCGGCGGCATTGCGACGCGACATTTCAGTGCGGTCTTTGTTTTTCTCACCCAACATTGCGGCTCTGTCGGAGGTTTTAATGAGCTTTCCCGCGCTAGAAGATGGATCTGCCGCCATAGATTTGCCTCATAGAGAGGCAGGTGAAAGTTCCCTTCGTTCAGAACCATCTCCTTTGCAGCCTTCCTCTCCCCATCTGAAGATTGAACGCCGTTCTTTGCTGTCCCTGGTGGGAACAGGAAAGATAGCCGCAGTCGACGCGGCCGCTCTGGGATACCTGTCAGATTCAATTCTCACCGACACTGACGTCACCAGAGACGAAATCATTCACGACTGGTACGAGGACCTCCCGACTTTGAGCGCCATTACGGAAGTCTCTTTGGGCCGCATCGGGATCATTACACTCCCACGCTTCGGTTCCGATTTGTACAACAATCAGGAAAATCTTGTGGATGTTGTTGTCGAGGCACTGGAACTGGCAGGACAGATTGGAGCGCGTGTCGTGTCACTCACCGGGCTCATTCCTTCTGCCACAGATTATGGGCATGCTGTGGCCAAAAGGATCGCAAAGCGGCAAGACTTGCCCAAAATTACCACTGGACACGCCACGACTGCAGCCACCGTCGTGCTGGCTGTTCGAAGAGTCCTGGAAGAAAGCGGGCGCGACTTGAGGGGGGATCGAGTCGGCTTCCTTGGCTTGGGCTCCATTGGAACTACCGTTCTTCGATTGATGTTGAGATGCCTTCCGCATCCGGCAGAAATC